>JAVESC010000069.1:0-14309 GCA_034006805.1 Advenella sp. | reverse complement strand
CCGTTCTGTCCGCAATTGGAAACCGGTCAAAGAGGTCTGGCTAAACCCATCGAAGGAGAGTAACGAGTTAGAGAGAAATGTCGTATTAGCTGCATAAGAAATCGGACAACTTGCTTGACAAACACCGACTTTAAATCTCTCTAAATCCTAGTATTATTAGGCAAAAGTAGGCGAAATGGGGACTCCGTTTTCATGCCTCCTAAATTTATTTTTACCTTCAACCTACGAAAGAGCGACAATGAAACTAATTAAAGACCTCGAACTCGGCTATGCTGACGCAGAAAATTACAAACGCCGTGAAAACAAAGATCTACTAAATCGTGTATTCATTCGCGATTCACATCTAGATAAACTTTGTAAGCCTAATATTTCTTTTTTGATTGGCGAAAAAGGTACTGGAAAAACCGCTTATTCAATTTATCTTTCGAATAATAATTATAAAAACACATCGGCCAGCATTAAATATGTAAGAGAAACTGAATATCAGAAATTTATTTCTCTTAAAAAAGAAAAGCACTTAACCCTTTCCGATTTTTCAAGCATTTGGAAAGTGATTATGTACTTGCTGTTAGCAAAACAATTACAGGATAAAGAGGGTAAGATTTCTCAACTCTTAAACCACACCAAATTTGCCGCACTGAGCGCTGCTATCGACGAGTACTATTCTAGTGCATTTTCTCCTGAAATAATCCAAGCACTTATTTTTGTTCAAGAGTCAAAATTTGCGGCTGAACTATTGCATAAACATGCAGCACTCAAAGGTGAGGAAAAAAAATCAATTACGTTCTCTGAAAGTCGCTTTCAAATTAACTTGTTTTATATCCAAAAAAAATTCGAAGACGCATTTTCTCAAATTAGATTGACTCAAAATCATATTCTTTTTATTGATGGAATTGATATTCGCCCATCTTCAATTCCATATGAAGAATATCTTGAATGCATCAAAGGACTTGCAAATGCCATATGGGAAATAAATAATGATTTTTTTCCATCCATAAAAGGTGGAAAAGGTCGAATGAGGGTGGTGCTATTGATTCGCCCAGATATATTTGAGTCAATTGGACTGCAGAATCAGAATACAAAAATACGCGACAATTCTGTTTTTCTCGACTGGCGAACTGATTATAGCGCACATCGCAATTCGCAACTATTTGAAGTAGTTGATCACATGCTTGGCATTCAACAGGATCCACCATCGGAGAAGGGGATTGCTTGGGATAATTATTTCCCTTGGGATTCTCCGAACGTCTATGAGCAATATTCGAAGCCAACCTCTTTCATTAATTTCTTGCGTTGGTCTTATTACCGTCCGCGCGACATTGTGACAATGCTTGAGATTTTGAAGTCCAGTACCAGCAATAGCAAGAAAAAGGGCAGTTTCTTATTAAGCGACTTTGAAAACCCCCAATTTCAGCGCGAGTATTCGAACTATCTACTCGGAGAGGTCAAAGATCATCTTTCGTTTTATTACGGGGCAGACCATTACGAAATTTTCCTGAAGTTCTTCGAGTACCTTGCTGGGAAGGACTCATTTGATTACGAATTCTATATTTCTGCATTCGAAAAGCTTCAAGAGCATATTCAATCAATTTCTGCTCCGAAACCAAAATTCATGGCCACACCAAATGACTTTCTCCAGTTTTTATTCGATCTAAATGTTATTTGTTATATAGAGCAAACTGAAGATAATAAGCCATTCATTCACTGGTGCTTTAAGGATAGAAGTTATGCAAATATATCGCCCAAAGTTAAAACTGGCATTGAATATCAAATATTTTATGGCCTCGCAAAGGCACTAAATGTCGGTAAAGAGTTCAAGAAAAAACGGGTATAACAAATCATACTAGCGGGGCGGTGTTTGTCAACCTAGTTAGAACGTAAATCATGCCGCCTCTAACGTTTTTTCCTGTTGAATGATCGCTAGGTTTTTATCGGGATTGAGCCATACTTCTCCAATCGGTTGCCAGTTACGTGTCTGACCTGAGCAGCAGGCAGGATTGGCACGTTGAACCTGTTGGTACAGTTCGTGACGAGCCCGTAGGATGTCCTCATCCTGGCCTACATGGCGCTGAGCTCCTGAGTTCAACACTTTAACTCCAAGTTTTTGATGCGAACGCCTTTATTCATGCGGGTTTTCAATTAATTTAATGCAATTATTTGTAATGGCACGTTTTAATAAAAAATCATTTCATTATTTGCTGAAATAGAGTAAGCGTTCGGGCATCCCCCATTGATTTGGCCGCGTAAGCGGCCAATATCATTTCAAACGCTCGTTTGCTGGCGTCCAATTGTGGGGTAGCAGCTCGTCAATCCGGTTATTCGGATGTGTTGGCAAACGTGTAAGCACATCCTTCAGATAGGCATACGGGTCATGGCCATTCATCTTTGCCGATTGAATCAGGCTCATGGCAGCGGCAGCACGCCGACCGGCTCGCAGCGAACCCGCAAATAACCAATTTTTGCGACCTAATACTACGGGCCGAATCTGGTTTTCAATATGATTATTATCGATAGGCAGTCGCCCATCATCAAGGTAGCGCGTGAGCGCACCCCAACGGTTTAGGCTGTAGTCCAGCGCTTTAGCGATTCCTGTGCTGTCGGGCACCTTGATGCGATGTGCTTGCCCCCTGTGTCAGACTAGCTGGAACCTCATCTAAAATTAAAATTTAGCTTACCTTGGGCACGACAGACAACACCATTGATACTTTGAGAGTCTGTATAATAAGTCGAATTATGGTTACACGACAGCCCTATACGGGCGGAGATCTTCAAAATGACAGAGCTTGTTGAAAGCCTCAACATTAGTGGGTTTCGGGGTTTTTCCGATTTGACTATTCCAACCTTTGGCAAGGTCAACCTCATTACCGGTAAAAACAATACCGGCAAATCTTCTTTGCTTGAAGCCATTCGCATTCTTGTTACTCGCGGTTCTTTAGATACACTTCAAGCCATCTTAAATTACCGTGAAGAAACGAATGAGTTCATGGACCAGGAACGTGAGCTGTTAGGAAGTGATTTTGGCCCTTATCGTAATTTATTCACGGGATTCCCTGATTTCAGTACTGGTACTGCCGGTTTTTCAATCAATGCTTCTGGCCGGCTACCATCTAACATGGCGTCGCTCTCTATAAATGCAGCATGGGCAATCAAACAAACAGATCCCACTAGAGGAGTAGTATTAGGCTTTGAGTCAACTACGCCAGATCTGTTTGGTGATTTAAACGGAATACCCGCATTGGAAATCACAACCGGTAATCGGCATCGCTTATTTCCATTAATAGATATATCAAGTTTAGCCAGGCGCTCCATAGGTTTAAACTCATTTAGAGAGGACACATCCGAAGTAATTCGTTGTATTTACCTTGACCCTTTCAGCTCCAGAACCACCGGACAATTAGGAATGTTGTGGGATGCAATCGCACTGACTGACGCACAAGATGAGGTTGTCAAAGCATTGCAACTGATTTCTTCTGACATTCAAGGAGTTTCAATGGTTGGCAGTGGTGCCACCCGTAACCGTCCTCGCACTGCTATCGTTAAAAGTGCCAATTTCGCTTCACCCGTTCCTCTACGCACATTTGGTGATGGCGTAAATCGTCTGTTTGGTATTATTCTTTCTTTATGTAATGCAAAAAATGGCGTTCTTTTAATTGATGAGTTTGAAAATGGCCTGCATCATTCTGTCCAAACTTCTATCTGGAAAACCATTTTCCGTTTGGCAAGCGACTTGAATATTCAAGTATTCACCACTACGCATAGCAGTGATTGTATACGAGCCTTCCAGGAAGCTGCCACCGATAGCCCGCAAGATGGTGTACTAATTCGTTTAACACGAAAAAACGATAAGATATTACCAACAATTTTCCAGGAAAAAGAACTGGAAATTGCTACCCTGCATGAGATTGAGGTACGTTGACATGGCAGAAAAGAAAGTTCTGCTGGTAGAGGGCAAAGATGATGAACATGTTGTTAAAAATATCTGTGGTCGTTTCGAACTTGGAAAAATCAACAGCATTGCGCAAACTGAAGGAATTGAAAATTTATTAACCATATTGCCTGTTAAGCTTCTGGAAAGTGATATTTCGGTACTTGGGATGGTTATAGATGCTGATACAGATTTACAGGCGAGATGGAATTCTATTACCCTGAAGTTAACAGAAGCAGGTTATTTAAATGTAAAAGAGCAGCCTGACGAAAACGGAACAATTCTTATGCCACCGTCCGATAGTTTATTGCCAAAGGTTGGTATCTGGATAATGCCAAATAATAAGCTTTCAGGTATGTTGGAAGATTTTCTGCAATTTTTGATTCCAGAAAAAGATGTTATTTATCTGCATGCCAAGGAATCTATTGCAGCACTACCCGAAAAAAGGTTTAGTGATGCACATGCTTCTAAAGTACTTATGCATACATGGCTGGCATGGCAGCAAGAACCCGGCAAGCCTTACGGCCAGGCAATTACTGCCCGTTATTTAGATACAGATTTACCATTAGGCCAGACATTTGCTTCCTGGTTACGTAATACTTTTTTCGATAATGTAAGTACTAGCACCTGAATACCCCCTTCAAGTCAATAACCGGGCTGTCTTGAAAGCTTGAAAAGCATGAGAATCCGCTACACAATCCCGTTCAAACGCAAGATCATCTTCGATGATCATTGGGAAATCCCGATGCAGGGAGGAAAACTCCGCATCATAGAAAAAGACGGTTACGCCAAGGCTCTCGAACTCCTCTTCGAGAAACAGCCTCTCGAATACGCTCCGCATTTTCAACATTCCGACCAGGTCGGAGTCGTGGCGACAATTACCAAACGCGACCACCGAATGGTATCCGTGAAGCGCCAACTTGATAATGCAACCACATTTCTTGAGTGCTTCTACGACATCGAACTCATCACAGATGAGATCGACGCTAAATACGAAGGGGAAACACCTGAGGAAGAAGTAAAAATCGCAATAAAGAGGATTGCGATGAAAAATCAGGATCCTGCCTTACCGCTTCCTTTCAATATGCTCACACGTGCAATTATGGCCGCTAATAAGCACGATGGACCGAGGTTTGAAGCTACTCTTATGAGAAACGTTCGCCAAGCGCTTGAGACACAGGAATTCATCAATTCCTTCCGTTATTCTTTCCTCTTGATTGAATCTCTCTACGGCAAAGGCCAATTCAAAAAAGAGGGTTTGCAAGCAGCATTAAAAACAAATCAAGAATTTAGAAATATCGTAGAATTAGCCATCAAAGATATGATCCCTGCGAAGAATGATCACAGTTCTGATACGGCTAAATTGCTTGCTACAAATCCAAGGGTAGAGGAAGTGATTAATCATCTCGTTGAGAAACGGGGTTTCTACTTTCACGGCAATATCAAACGGAAGGACGCTTGGAAACCACATGAACAAAGTGCGGCTGAATCGCTAGCTCTCCTGGCGCTCAGTATTGCCATAAAAATTTCAATGCAAGCAGCAGAGCCAATGTTCTCTCCAGAATTAAATAAACGCCACTTTGAAGACGCAATGCGCGCAGGAGCTCTAATCGTGTTTGAGATAAAAACCAGATTCCGGGAACCAGGAGAAGAGTTCGACCAAGAACGCCAGATCAACATCAACATGCCGGGCACAAAGCTCACACCTCGATCCTCCTTCGCGGTAGCTCAACATTTTCTCCAGGCATTCCAGAACAATCAACCTCTATCTGCCCTACTCGAAGCGAACTGTACGGTTCAGGCAACTGGTGAAAAAGTGTTTGATCTAAAATTTCATGTCATTGAAGATGAAACTGCAAAAACCACATCCAAAAACCCCAACTAAAGAAGTGCTGCAGCCTCTTGGAGGCATTATGTGTACTAAAACACAATGCTTCTTACTCAGAGATAATCTGATAATGTTGTTGTAAATAACCAGTGTTTTTGACCCACTTGAAGTGGCGAACAAACTTGAACTGAATGTAAAAACAAAGAATTTATGCGTTTCATCTCCGGACCTCTCAACAATCAGCTCCTGCCCAACCTGCTAAATGAAATGATCGAGGATTGCACTCGGGTTCGTGCAGCAGTTGCCTACTCGAGTAAAGATAACATGCAGCTTTTTGAGTCTTGTGCCAAACACCTCAAACCGCTTGAGTTCTATGGGCGCTATGACTATACAGTTCCAGTCGATCCATCTGTGCTCAAATGGTTCCTGGATAAAAAAAGTCCCAATTATGTGTGCAAACTTGTTCCAGACATCCTGCATGCCAAAGTCATTTGGTGGGTCGATGCTGGTGCGTATATCGGCTCTGCTAACTTGTCATCCCGTTCATGGATATCAAATATTGAGGCAGGTACGTTCCTGTCACACGACGAGTTGGTTGAGACAGGTATGGAGTTGGAGCTGATACGGTTTTTTGATGAAGTCGAAGACCGGGCAACAGAGCTAAGGAATGAAATCTACCTTGAGCAGCTTCGATTATCTGAACGCCGTGCTGACTTATTAAAGCAGGATTACGATCTGGAGCGGCAATTTGATAAAAACCGTATAATCAAGCAGAACCTAGGGCTGGTCTTCGTCGATACGAAAAACTCAGCTGATAAGCGATTTCGATCATTTGAGCAAGACTGGAACAATACCCTTCAGGATATGCGTACAATCGCATCAAGAATAAGCGCACCTGACATCAGGCCTGCGTGGATTAATACCACTATACCTGCAGGAGTCCAAGCTGACCAGTTCCTTCATGCTTATTACTACAAGCAGGTCAAGGATGGGAATCGTCATCCCTATGAGGAGTTCTTTGAGAGGAACTCCAAAAATCCAGAACTGGCTCTTCGTGAAGCCATGACGTGGTGGAAAGAAGCCGATTTCGATCATGCATTCGAGGAACGTACAATCTACGAATGGGCTCCTCAGCTTCGTGAACTGTTTTCACAAAACAAAATCCTGAAATTGACTGAAAATGAATTTATTGATGCGATTTCACGAGTACATGCAATTCGAGACCACGCCGTGAAGCAAGAGAACAAAAAACTCGGACTGCCAGATCGTCCTCAGTCTAGCGATGCCAAGGTCCAAAAATTCGGAGAATGGCTTTGGCAACAAAAATCTCGTGATGGTAAATCAATACTCGAGTTGCTGCATTATGTAATTTGGGGACACGGTAGCGTTGCTCAGCGACTATGGGAAGCCACCCGTAATGAGCATTGGAGAATACCCCACATTGGCCTTAGCAGTCTTGGAGAAATTATAGGCTGGGCCCGCCCTGATGAATTCCCACCGCGAAACATGCGAACCAGCAAAGGGTTAAGAGCTCTCGGTCACAAAGTAAATATTGGTGTTTAAAAACACCAAACATCACAATAGCCTTAGGGTTCAGGAGTACCAGGCTAAAAAAACTTAACCTTACATATCAATCCATTATATACCTTTGACAAGAAGCTACGTAACGGAAATAAGTGCATGCGCAATCATAAACAGTTAAAGATAAAGGTTGAAAGTAGATGTTGCTAGTAAAAAACGGAAAAGATCCAGATGATCTATATAATGCCTCTCTTGGATTTTGGCTACCGCCCAATACTCCTTACGGAAACCTTCAACTTAAGTATATGAAAATCATATGCCGGATCGACGAAGCAAATAGAAAAATCGCTGACAGCTGGAAATTTTGGAAAATCTGTTCAGATGGAGGAAGACTTCCTAATAATGCATTAGACCGTCATGTACTCGCAAATGAAAATGTTGTTTATATGCTTCGAAGAGCCGGTGATGAACTTGTCTCTATGATATGGCTGCTTGCAAAATATGAAAACAATAGGGATTATCCATCAAAGATTGAAATAGATTGTTTAGGGGCTGTGGTTTCACAAAAAGAAGGTCAGCGAATCGCGCTATTTTCTAAGCATATCGAGTTAATGCAAAAGTTAAACGACATAGCCAATGCATTTAAACATTCATTTATAAATTCAAACCATACTCTGATTGGTTCGACTGAGCCAAGAGTCCATGCTCTTGGTCTCGCATATAATCGGCTTAATGCTGATACTGTATTCTATGATATTTCAATGAATGAATTAGTAGAAAAATATAATGATTTTTTTCAAGCGTGTGTTCAATGGCTTTTAGAATACTCCGAAAAGAATCGCTAACAATGTAAGCATCCCCCCAATGCCGTATTGAATTCCCTCGTAGAAAAACGACAATAGGTTCCAACTAGTCTGACACAGGGGGGGGTTGCCCGCTTCACCAGATGCCATCCACATCGACAATAAAAGACTTTACTGCGTTGAATTTAAAAATCAACGCAGCAGTCAAATTGATAATCATGAGATTCAAAGAAAATTTACAAATGGCACTGAGATTCTTCAGAAAATGCTGAAAAACTTCACGCCCCGTGATTGCCAATATCATTTTTACGTTGTTTTTAAAACCGGTAACAAACCCCGTTATTTTGATTACCGTCATATTCAAAGAAGTACCGTACTGTTTAATCTGGAAAAGCTCAACCAGGATTTCAATCACTTTTATGACCGGATTTTGACAGAAAGCATTGATTTTTTTATAGACGAATTTCAAGATTTAAGGTGCGAGGGTAGCAAGCATTGATCTGGAAGCCTTGGTGTTTGTCAAGGTAGTTGTCACTATTTTTGTCTTAAGCAGCTTGTTGCATGTTTATCTCTTTTTCAGGGTTCAGGCTCACTGGCCCAGTCGGTTCACAGTTCCTGACTGGACGTGATCCCCAGCGTGACGGATTGTTCTGCTTGGCCTGTTCCAGCACTGCTTTACGTTGGGCCAGCAGCGCTGGGTCTTCACCGTCATGGCGTTGCTGGGGGGTAACGAAGTTGAGTTTACTTTGGCGGTGCTCGGTGTTGTACCAACGTACAAACCGTTCAACCCATTGCCGTGCCTCAGTGAGCGAAGCAAAGCCGGACGAAGGCCACTGCGGGCGGTATTTCAACATTCTGAACAGGGACTCGATAAATGCATTGTCATTACTGACCCGGGGACGGCTGTAGGAGGGCAATACCCCCAACTCTTCCAGCTTGGCCTTCATGGTCTGCGCTTTCATTGGCGCACCATTATCGGAATGCAGAACCAGCGGCAGATGCAGGCATTGTTCGCGCAACAGCCAGCGCTGCAGGAGTTCGTAAGCTTACCGCTCTCGGCCTCGTACACTTCATAGCCCACGATCTTGCGGCTGAACAGGTCCTCAAACAGGTAAAGATAGTAGAACTGTCCCCGTACTGTTGAGGGGCAGTAAGTAATATCCCAGCACCAGACTTCACAAGGCCCATTGGCCTGATGGATCAGGGTGATAATGGCTTCGCGCTCTGGGACCGAGGTCATTCGTCCTCGTTGCTGTCGTTGTTGTCCCAGAGCGCGTTGAGCTTTTTTCGCAGCACCAGTAAGGCAGCCGCTTCAGCCAGCGCCTTCTCCTTGTACCGTAATTCACGCTGCAGTTTCTTGATTTCCTGACGATCGCTCTGTGCCTGTTTACGTAAGGATTTTTCCTGCTCAGCGCTACGTTCAAAACCTAGTAATGACTCCGCTTTCCAGCGTTTGACCTAATCAGGGTAGAGGCCCTTTTCACGACAATAAGCACTAAGCTGCGCCTCTGAGAGCGTTGCGGTTTCAATGACGGTCGCAAGCTTGGCTTGGGCTGACCATTGTTCTGATTTGGCTTTAGATCCTGGCACGGGGCGTCCTTCTGACTTGGCTTGTTTACGTTCATGGGAATAACGGACCATGATGGATGTCCTTTACCGCCTGTCTGGTTGAAATGGGAGGGTGACAACTATCCTGCCAGATGGGGTTTATTCCAGATCGGTATGTATTATTCCCACGTGGGGTTTGGGAACAAGAAATTCACAATCAAAACCCACATTAATAATAAAATAAGTTGATTTTTTGCATAAAAAATGCATAATTATCATATATTTTTGATTATCTGGTAAAAATAAAATGCTCATCGAGTTTCGGGTCAAAAACTTTCGTAGTCTGCGGGATGAACAGGTACTCAGCCTGGTTGCCTCAAAAGACAACACACTGCAAGATACCCACACATTGGCTTCCGACCTGAACACTGTACCCAGGCTCTTGCGCAGTGCGGTTATCTACGGTGCCAATGCAAGCGGAAAATCCAATCTGCTGAAGGCCCTGCAATACATGCGTGGTGTGGTGCTGGAATCTGCCACTGTCATCCAGCCCGATCAAGTATATTCCATACAACCGTTCCGCCTGGATACCGTTTCAGCCAGTCAACCAAGCGAATTCGAAGTCACTTTTGCGCTTGGATCGGTTCGTTACCAATACGGTTTTACCATGACAGCCCAACGGATAATCAACGAATATTTGCTGGTATACAAATCAGCCAAACCCCAGCGCTGGTTTGAACGGTGGTACGACTCCGAAACAGGTAAAGATGTTTATGAGTTTGGCCCTGGCATGAAAGGTTCCAAAGCCTTATGGGAAGGCGCCACCCGTTCCAACTCCCTGTTCCTGTCAATGGCGGTACAACTCAACAGCGACAGCTTACGCCCCGTTTTTGACTGGTTTTCAAGCAGTCTGGTTATTTTCAATGAACATAATAAACTCAACCCGCAAACTTCACTTCAAATGCTCAAAAATTCAGGTGGCCGCAAGCAGATTTGCGATTTTCTAAGTGCTGCCGACATTAGCATCTCAGATATAGAACTGGTTACCCAAAAAGTACCTGGCCAAACCGTTCACTTTGATCTGACTGCGGGTAAAACAGAAATCCGCAACGAAGAAGTTGAAAAACAGCAATTACGTTTTTCCCATGTGACGCCTCATGGGAAAGCAGTCTTTGACTTGATGGATGAATCTGGTGGCACGCGGAATTTGCTGTTCCTGGCTGGCCCGGTATTGGAAATTTTGCAAAAAGGATTAACGCTTGTTATTGATGAACTGGACACCAGCTTGCATACGTTGCTGGTTCGAGAGCTGGTACATTTATTCCACCAGCCCGACATCAATACAGGAGGTGCCCAGTTAGTTTTCACAACGCACGACACGTCATTGCTGGATGCCCCGGATTTATTCCGTCGTGATCAAATATGGTTTGTAGAGAAAGATCAAGACCAGGCCTCTACACTCGTCAGCCTGTCCGAATTCAGTCCACGTAAAAATGAAGCATTGGAACGTGGTTATTTGATGGGAAGATATGGTGGCATACCGTTTCTAAATCATTCCCTGGGGCTAAACTCCTGATGGTTCGCGACAATTCTCCAAAAGTACGCAACAAACGGCAACTTGCAAGGAAACGCACTAGTCGTGCTTCTTATGACCGAATATTAATTGTATCGGAAGGCAGTAAAACCGAACCAAACTATTTCAAAGAAATCCGTTCTGCCTACCGCTTGCAAACGGCCAACATAGAAGTTCGTGCAAGCGACCTTGGTACGGCACCAATTCAGGTAGTACAGTATGCCCAGTCATTATTTGAAAATGGTGACTCACATAAACGCCTGCAAAAAAGAGCATTTGAACGTGTTTATGCTGTATTCGATCGCGATGAGCACGATAGTTATAACCAAGCCTTAAGTCTGGCCAAGTCTCTGGATAAAAAGCTCAAAAATGATAATAACCAATTAATCAGCTTTAATGCCATTCCTTCAATACCATGTTTTGAACTTTGGTTATTACTTCATTATGAAGATATACAGGCTCCTATTCATCGAACTGAGGTTCTTCAACGTTTAAAACACTATCTACCCAACTATGAAAAAGGTACAAATAACGCCTTTGCCAACACAAAACAGCATTTGGAATTGGCAATTTTACGAGCACAAACTTTAACCAAAAAATTTACGGCTTATACTAATCCAGAACCTTTCACCGATATACACGTACTTGTACAGCGGTTGACGACACTAGGAAAGTAATGCGGTAATTTTTAACCAATAAAATTAACTAAAACAAGGAGACCTACAATATGACCGTTGATATTTGGGAAGAGCGATTTGAGCCAAATGATACTCGTGCTAAGACTGATATACGTAGTGAATGGGAACGAGATTACGCTCGATTAGTTCATTCATCAGCATTTCGTCGTTTACAGTCAAAAACCCAGGTATTAGGCCTGGGAGAAAGTGACTTCTATCGAACCCGTCTGACTCACTCCATGGAGGTGGCACAAATTGGCACTGGTATTGTTCATTGGCTAAAAGAAAAACATAAAGATGATACGGAAATTTCTACTGCGCTGCCCTGCTCAGCACTAATGAACACTATTTGCCTGGCTCATGATATTGGCCACCCGCCATTCGGTCATGGCGGTGAGGTCGCACTAAACATTTGTATGCGAGATTATGGTGGTTTTGAAGGAAATGGTCAAACCTTGAGAATTCTTTCCAAGCTGGATAAGTACACCGAAAAAAACGGCATGAATCCAACTCGTCGAACCCTTCTTGGGGTTCTTAAATATCCAGCGTCCTACAACGATACAGTCCAGGATAGTGCCTATGGTGAACTACCTAATCAACGCTGGTTGTGTAAAGCAAATAAACAACTCCCCCCAAAGTGCTATTTGGATGATGAACAAGCTGTAGTTTCCTGGATATTCAATCCCCTGACTGAAGCAGAAAAAAAGGCATTTATTAAGCTTCAGCCTAATAAAAAATCAGGCCATCTGAAACCCATATACAAAGCCCTTGATACCTCTATTATGGAACTTGCAGACGATATCTCGTATAGTTTGCATGACTTGGAGGATGCTATTGCTCTAGGCATGGTAACTCGTGAAGATTGGGACGCCCACTTCGGACCAGTAGAAGACAACACATTGTTTTCTGACTGTGGACTAAAAGCTACTGATATAAGAAATAAGTTATTTTCAGGCGAAAGCCATAGCCGCAAAAAATGTATTGGCAGCCTGGTACACAAGCTGATCATTAGCATTTCTGTTAAAAACTCAGGCTTGGCCCAAGCAACCACTCATTTACTAAAGTGGAATGCAGTGATGGATCAAGCCCCAAAAGCCATGATGGATAGCATTACCAAGCTGGTACTTGATAAGGTTATTAAAAGCCCAAATGTACAGCAATTGGAATTCAAAGGTCAAAAATTAATCATAGAACTGTTCGAAGCCTTGGCATCTGATCCTGAGCGTTTATTACCTCTTTCAACTAAACACAAACATCAGCAAGCTAGTACCGATGCCGGAAAAATTCGGGTAATTTGCGATTATGTTGCAGGCATGACGGATGACTACGCAACACGCATGTACGAGAAAATTTACCATCCTCAAAAGGGATCAATCTTTGATCGGCTTTGAAATCTGAACCAACACTTATATTTCAACTCACCCTTTGAGGGTGAGTCCTACTTGTTCCCACACGGAGCATCACTTGTCATTTAGTTAAGGAAAATCCATTTAAAAACAATATTTTTCTGTCGTTTATGAAAGTTCAACTGTCTCCTTGATGTTGGTTTTTTACTGCCCCCTCTGGCAGGATAGTTGTCCAAGACTTCATGTATGTCAACTATCCTGCCAGAGAGGGCTCCCACGCAGGAGCATGGGAGCCAGGAAACTGTAAAATAAGTTCCAAACCATGGTCAATTAAAACATAACTGTTCAGCAATCAACACTTTGTGGAAAATCATGTTTTTTATATCTGTTCCAAATGAAATGTATAAAAAACCAAGAGGTAAATAGTTCAATGCTTAATAATCAACCGGCCCAGAAATTGAAAGTCATTTTGCACGCGCCAACAGGCAATGCGTTGCAACGTGCGCGCAATAATGCCCGTAACCTGAAAAAAGCAACGCCTGATGCTGAAATACGCATCATTGTTAATGCCGAAGCTGTCACCACCGCTTTGGATACTGTAGAAGCCGATACAGACATGATGACTTGGGTCTGTCCAAATACACTGGCAAAGTTAAACAGGGAATTACGCACCCCACTTACTTTATTGCAAAGCCCTGCAATTCTTGAACTGGTTCTCATGCAGCAATCCGGCTGGACTTACATCCGGGCATAAAAAAGGCCAAAATTCCGTACCTCACTGTCCCTGAACGTATGATCATGAAAGGTCAATTAAAGCGCCGGGTGGCATGACACGAAACCTGCAATTAGCCATGACAACATACTTGTTCCCACGCTCCCGCGTCACTGCCATTAAGTTAAGGAAAATCCATTTAAAAACAATGTTTTTTCTGTCGTTTATTCTTCGTTCCCACGCTCCGCGTCACTGCCATTAAGTTAAGCATTTTTTGAGATAATAAGCGGATTTGATTGACAGTTGAACATGGCTAAAAAAAGCAGGCAATTGAAGTTACCCAAGAGCGGCTTGAAGCGAATAGCTTCAAGCACCG
>JAVESC010000067.1:0-14420 GCA_034006805.1 Advenella sp. | reverse complement strand
TTTGTAGCCGTGATCCTGAAAGATGGCGTAGTCCAGCGGTGTTTCCACACCGGCATCTCTGGCGGCTGCGGCAAGTTGTTTGTTGTGGGTTGCCAGCTCGTTGCGAATGGCCAGGCGTTTTTCAGCTTCCGAGAGGCTGGAAAAATTGGCTTCGTCGGTCAGTTCCTGCCGCCGGGTTTGCAGGGCGAAGTAGGTTTGGCCGTTGGCGATGACGGATTTGCTCGGGTCGCCGTTTTGTACGATCAGGTAGCAGGCGTAGCGGGATAGGCGCATGTCTTCCACCGGGCGCTGGGCACCGGAGCCGATATCGACCATTTTGCGGAGATGCGCAAAATGGTTTGCCACGGGCTGTCCACTTTGCTGGCAGGCGACTTTGGCCCTGTCCAGCACCGGGAGAAAATTGCGCCATTGCGGGTAGTCGAGTACCGGTGCCAACTGCCGTGCCAGCCAGTACTCATTGCCGTGCTCGTCACGTTGGCGAATGCCGTCAAAGGTGGTGTGCTGCTGCTGGTCGATGTGCTTTTTAATCATGGTTGCTGCTCTCCGTAGCCCAAACCTGCCAGATTCTTCCTGATCTGCGCTTCCAGCTTGGCGCTCTCCACAAACTGCTCCGCCAGTTGTGCCGTCAGCCGCTGCATCTTCTCGGCAAAGGGTTCGCCGTCGTCTTCCTGTTCCACCGCACCCACGTAGCGCCCCGGCGTCAGCACATGTTCATGCTTGCGGATTTCGTCCAGCTTGGCGGAATGGCAGAAGCCGGGCACATCCCCGTACCCCTCGCCTTGCTGCCAGGCATGGAAGGTATCGGCGATCTTCTGGATGTCTTCCATCGTGAAGTCACGCAGCACGCGGTCTTTCATGTAGCCCATCTGGCGGGCGTCGATGAACAGGAACTCACCGCGCCGGTCGCGCTTCTTCTTGTCCAGCGCGAAGCCGTTCTGCTTGTCGCGAGTCAGGAACCAGATGCAGGCAGGGATCTGGGTGTTGGTGAACAGCTGGCCAGGCAGCGCCACCATGCACTCCACGTAGTCGTCCTCGATCAGCCGCTTGCGGATCTCGCCTTCGTTGTTGGTGTTGGAACTCATCGAACCGTTGGCCAGCAGCAGCGCCATGCTGCCGGTGGGGGCCAGGTGGTGGAGCATGTGTTGCAACCAGGCGAAGTTGGCGTTGCCTTGCGGCGGCGTGCCGGCAATCCAGCGCGGATCGGCGGCCAGCTTTTCGTTCCACCATTCCTTCATGTTGAAGGGGGGATTGGCCATCACGAAATCGGCGCGCAGGTCCGGGTGCAGGTCGTTCAACAGCGTATCGGCCGGGCCGCTGCCGAAGTTGAAGTCGATGCCGCGGATGGCCATATTCATAGCGGCTAGCCGCCAAGTGGTGGGGTTGCTCTCCTGTCCGTAGACGCTGATCTGCCCACTCTTACCGCTGGCGGCCTTGCCGCCGTGCTGTTCGATGAACTCCTCGCTCTGCACGAAGAAGCCGCCGGAGCCCATGGCCGGATCGTAAACGCGGCCCTTGAACGGCTGGAGCATTTCCACGATCAGGGTAACGATGCTCTTGGGCGTGTAGTACTGGCCGCCCTTCTTACCTTCGGCCAGAGCGAACTGGCCAAGGAAGTATTCGTAGACGTGACCAAGAATGTCCTTGGATTTCAGGTCCAGCGGCTGGCCTTTGTACTCCGTGGCGCTGAAATCGGTATCCGAGAAATGGCTGATTAACCCGGCCAATTTACTGGAATCGAGCTGGACGCGGGCGAAGTCCTTGTTGAGCACGTTCTTCAAGCGGGTGTTCTCACGCTCGACGGCTTCCATGGCGTTGTCGATCAGCCAGCCGACCGAGCGCATTTCCTCCGGCTCGTCCTTGCCGGGCTTGTTCCAGGGCAACGCCGCCTTGGGCGGCAGTTGCGCACAATCGCGCAGGGTCTGCCAACGGGCTTCCACCGGCACCCAGAACACGTTCTTCTCGGTGTAGTAGTCGCGCACCTCCAGCTCGGCGGCGATGTTGTCTTTGTAATCCTGGGTTCCTGCGCCGCCGTATTCGTCCGGGTCCATGTAGTAATCATGAGCCGGGTTGGTGAACTGTTCGCGCAGTTCGCGTTGCCGTTCTTCGAAGGCATCGGACACGTACTTGAGGAAGATCAGCCCAAGCACGACGTGCTTGTATACAGCTGCATCAAGGTTAGAACGTAACTTATCAGCCGCAGTCCAGAGCTTCTTTTCCAGGTCATTAAAAAATTGTTGTTCGATATGCTTCATATAAAAATATTTTGTTAATGGTTACTGGCCAGTGCCAAGTAAAACGCTGTAAAACGAATGCAGTCAAAAACCTAATCATCAATAATTCAATATGATAACGCCTCAAACATATTTGTTTACAATAAATTAAATTTTTAACTATTTACCCATCACTTCCGAATACAAAACAGAAAGGAAATTTCACCCAGCAAAGTTTTTTAATCGTAACTAGGCAATACTTAAACCTGCTCTGCTTCTCCCGTTCTAAGTAAAAAAAATGTTCAATCAGCCGCACCATGAGTTCTTTCTGTTCCGGCAAACTTTCCGCCACCAATAAGGCCAGTGCCACTAATGTATTGTCGTTAATCAACTGTTTTACCGGCTTTGCCAGAAAATGCTGATTCAGCCGTAAATACCAAAGAAACAGGAAAGAACCGGTACGTTTATTGCTATCGGCCAAGGGATGGTTCTTGATGACGAAATACAGCCTGTCCTTCATTGGAAAAAAGCTGCTGATTTGCCAGGGTTCTGGATAGCAGATTCACGGCCTGTTCAAACTCAATACCCCGTTCCTGTAAGCGACGCTGGTTAAGGGTGTAACCATCTACAAGATATTGACGTAATATGTTGGTCGCCCAAATACGAAATTGGGTTGCTCTCCTTGAACTGACCCGATAGCCTACGGAAATAATGGCATCCAGGTTGTAGTGCTTGATACGTCTGCGCACCTGACGTGAATCTTCTTGACGAACTATTAAGAAATCCTTAGTAGTTGCTACCTCCGCAAACTACCCCTAAAGCCACAGCGCCGCCTCACTTCCCAATACAAAACGAAGAAAAGATCTCACCCAGCAAATCATCACTGCTGAATTGCCCGGTAATCTTGCACAACTCATCATGCGCCAGCCTGAGTTCCTCGGCAAACAGATCCAGCACCCGGTCATCATGGCTGGCATGCTCCTGGGCCATCTGCAAATGCTCATTGGCACTGTTCAGGGCGTGCAAATGCCGTTCACGGGCCAGCCAGGGAGATTCGGCACTGGGGTTCCAGCCGGCAATCTCCAGCAGTTTATGACGCAAGGTATCCAGGCCCGTTTCCTGTTTGGCGGAAACCAGGATGGCCAGGGCTTCATGCCCGTTCTCTTCGCTTGTCTGTTCAACCTGTTCCCGCATGCGCTTCAGGGCAGCCTCATCCAACAAATCCATCTTGTTGAACACTTTCAATACCGGGGTACGGGCCGGCAGGCGACGGGTAATCTCAATATCCAGCTCATCATTGGGCGAACGGGCATCCTGCAAATGCACAATGACGTTGGCCTTTTCAATCTCGGCCCAGGTCCGTGCTATACCAATGCTTTCAACCGTATCGTCGGTTTCCCGCAGGCCCGCCGTATCAACAATATGAATGGGTACGCCCTGAATATGAATCTGCTGACTGACCTTGTCACGTGTGGTACCGGCAATCGGGGTCACAATCGCCACTTCATCGCCTGCCAGGGCATTCAGCAAACTGGACTTGCCCACATTGGGCTGGCCCGCCAGTACCACGTGCATGCCTTCGCGCAAAATCATGCCTTGTTTGGCCTGCCTGATCAAATGGTACAAATCATCCTGAATGCTTTGCAGTTCTTCCCTGGCCTGGTATTTTTCAAGGAATTCAATTTCCTCTTCCGGAAAATCCAGTGTGGCCTCTACCAGCATGCGCAAATGCACCACCCGGTCGGCCAAGGCATTAACCAGGTTGGAAAAAGAACCGCTTAAAGAAGCCATCGCGCTGCGTGCAGCCGCCTCTGAAGAGGCATCAATCAAATCGGCCACGGCTTCGGCCTGGGCCAGATCAAGACGATTGTTCAAAAATGCCCGTTGGGTAAATTCACCAGGCTCGGCATGGCGCAGGTCAATACCAATTTCCCGACCAACCTCAAGGCAACGCTGCATGATCCGTTTAAGCACGGCCGGCCCGCCATGCCCTTGCAATTCAAGCACATCTTCACCGGTATAAGAATGCGGGGCCTTGAAAAACAGGGCAATCCCTTCATCAATCGCCTGTCCGCCTGCATCCGGGAAAGGCAGGTAATGGGCGTGGCGAACCTGCAATTCCCGATTGAAAAATTGCCGTATAAACACGCTTAAATCAGGGGCTGAAACCCTGACAACACCAATACCGCCCCGGCCGGGTGCTGTTGCAATGGCAACAATGGGTACATTATTTGAAGTCATCATTTTTTTATGCCGAATAACCAGATACCTGAATTATAAGGGGTACGATACACAAGAACCTTTTAGGGCATAATATAGCGGAAGTAATCCTTCTTCATTAACACACCATTTGCCCAATGCGTATTTTATTAATCGAAGACGAACCCGATCTGGCCCAATGGTTAATGCGTAGCCTGCGCAACCAGGCCGGCTTCACCATTGAATGGTCCAATGACGGTTTGGTCGCCTACAAGCGATTGCAGGTAGAAGAGTTTGATGCCATTATCCTTGACTTGGGCATCCCTGGCATGGATGGCAATACCCTTCTAAGCCGGCTGCGAGCCGAAGATGACCGTACGCCCATCCTTATACTGACCGCCCGGGATTCCCTTGCCGATCGTGTGGAGACCCTGGAATCAGGCGCTGATGACTTCCTGCCAAAACCTTTCATGATTGAAGAACTGGTTGCAAGGCTTAATGCCCTTATTCGCAGAAGCCGTGGCAGGGACAAACCACGCTTGAGCTGTGGTGACCTAAGCTACGATGTGGGAAAACACCAATTCCTGGTTAAGCAGCAAATGCTGCAGGTTACCCCCCGTGAAAGTGAAGTCCTGACCATCCTTATCCAGAAAAGTGAGGAACCCGTTAACAAGAAATTCATACTGGAACGTTTGCTGGCCCATGATAATAATGAAGAAATCGGCATAGAATCCATTGAGGTCATCATTCACCGGTTACGCAAAAAACTTCAAGCCTCCACGGTACAAATCACGACTTTACGGGGTATTGGCTACTGTCTTGAACCCATTCCAGACGATGAAATTTAAAAGTCTGAAATCAACACTACTATGGTTATTGATACCTGCATTGGTCATTACCATGCTGATTTCACTCTGGGCCTCAAACCTTGAGTTAAGGGGACAAGTCAACACGGCATTTGACCGTTCCCTGGCCGGTGCCATCCGCTCCATTGAAGTCAACATAAAAACCGAAGATGGTGGCCTGGCCATGGAACAACCCTTTTACATGCTTGAGTTCTTTGAACTGACCACGCGAAGTACTGCCTATTTCAGGGTGGCCACCGAAGACAGGTTGACAGAAATCGGCTATGTCGACCTGCCCTTGCCGACAACCCCGCTGGATACCGGTAAAGCCGTTTTTTATAACCGGGATTATCTTGACCAGCCCATGCGGATTGCCGCCATTGCCATTCACCCTAAAAAAGGCCTGCTTTATGACCCTGATAGCCGTATCATCATCCAGGTTGCCGAAAGCATGTCCAGCCGGGAAGCCTTCATCAACCAGCTCATCTGGCAATTGATCCGTAAAGACTTTGTAGTACTTGCCATTTTTATTCTTTTGCTTTCCGGCGGCATTATCATTGCGCTTCGTCCCTTAAAAGCACTCAGCAAAGAAATCAAGAATCGCTCCGTTGACAATTTGCTGCCCATTGATGAAAAAGAGTTGCCCAAAGAAATCAAACCTTTGGTCCAGGCCATTAATCTTCACCTGGCGCGTTACATCAAGCGGAATATTACCCAGCAACAGTTTCTTGATGACGCCTCCCACCAATTGCGCACACCACTTTCCGTATTGACCATGCAGGTGGATTATGCAAAGAAACTGGCCAAAACCACCGAAATGGAAGAAGTGTTAAGCGCCATACAGCAAAGACTGGGTAATACGATTCAGCTCACCAATCAATTACTGGCATTGGCAAAGGTTCGTGATGCCGCAGATAAACTGACGGCCAATGTTTCACGTGAAACAATTGATATTTGCCAGCTGGCTGCCGAAGTGGTAAGCAATTTATTACCGACGGCACGCAAGAAAAGAATGGATTATGGACAGGAACTGCCCGAACATCCCGTCATGATTAATGGCATTGAATGGCTGCTTAAGGAGGCCTTAAGCAATCTTATTAGCAATGCCATTAAATATTGTCCTGTCCGCGCCCAGATTACCGTTTCTGTCCTGGAGGAAAAAGAGCATATTATTTTACAGGTTGAAGATAACGGCCCCGGCATGAGTCCGGAAGATATTGCCCTGGCAGGCAAACGCTTTCGCAGGGGCACATCGGGCAAGGAAAAATACGGATCGGGATTAGGACTGGCCATTGTGAGCACAATTGCCGAAATCAACCGGACCAGGCTTGAGATTTTTTCGAAAAAAAATGAAACAGGCCTTATTGTCCGGCTGGTGTTCCATAAAATTCCTATGGATTACCCTGATAAAAGCCGGTTTTCATCAAATTGAAAGCTAATCGAAAGCTTCAGTTTTGTATCGTTAGGTCCTTACCTATCAATGGAGACTGTAATGATACTGTATAAAAAGACCTTATCTTTCCTTACCGCAAGCCTGCTTGGCCTTGCTTGCCTTGGCAATGCCCAGGCACAAGAACAGCCCAAAAAACCCGAGTGTATTGCACCGGCACAACCCGGTGGCGGTTTTGACCTGACCTGTCGACTGGCCCAGAATGGTTTTGCCCAAACCAAAATCCTTGAAGCACCCATGCGAACCGTTTACATGCCAGGCGGCATTGGGGCCGTGGCGTATAACAATATCGTGGCCCAACGCCCTGCCGATGGCAACGCAATTGTTGCCTTTTCAGGCGGTTCATTGCTCAATCTGGCTCAGGGCAAGTTTGGCAAATACAACGTTAATGACGTGAAATGGCTGGCAGCGGTCGGTAGCGATTATGGCGTTGCCATTGTACGTAATGACTCCCCTTATACCGATCTCAAATCCTTGATGGAAGCTTTCAAAGCGGATCCCAGCAAAATTGTTCTGGGCGCAGGCGGCTCTGTGGGTAGCCAGGATTGGATGAAAGCGGCCCTGACTGCCAAAGCGGCCGGTGTTGATTACAAGAAAATGCGTTTCGTTGCCTTTGAGGGCGGTGGTGAAGCCGTAACCGCCTTGCGAGGCGGGCATATCCAGGCTTATATGGGAGATGCCGCAGAAGCCCGTACCATGCTTGATGGCGGTGCCCCCATCCGGATTCTGGCTGTTTTCAATGATAAACGTTTGCCTGGAAAAATGTCGGATATTCCTACCGCTGCAGAACAGGGTTTTGATATCAATTGGCCCATCATTCGCGGTTTTTACATGGGTCCCAAAGTATCAGATGGCGAATACAACTGGTGGGTTGACGCGTTTAACAAACTGATGAAAACTCCAGAGTTTGCCCAAATGCAAGAGCAGCAAGGTTTGTTTCCATTTGACAAAACCGGTGCTGAACTGGATAGCTATGTAAAAGAGCGCGTTCAGTTTTATACCGAACTGGCCGATTCTTTTGGCCTGATCAAAAAATAACTCATTAAAAAACAATAAGTACCTCTGCTTGTCAGGGGTACTTTAATCTATATTTCAAAGGTACTCCTATGGCATTAAATGACAGGGTATTAGGTATTGCCGCCCTTTTCTTTGCCGCCTTTCTTACCTGGTTTGGCTACGATCTTGAAGCACCGTTTACCTATGAACCCGTAGGACCCAAAGCATTTCCGCTTATGCTTGCACTCATTATTGCCCTTTGCGGTGTACGCCTTATTTACAAAGGTGGAAATTCAGTTGATCCTAATCCGGAAGGTGCCAATTTCCGGATTATGACCATGGTCGTCTATGTTGCCGCTTATGCATTTCTCTTTCAATGGGTCGGTTTTATTGTATCTACAGCACTTATGAGCATTTTTGTAGGCAGGCTGTTTAATGGCACATGGATCAAATGCATTATTGGCGGTGTTGTAATGGGCATTCTTTTCTTTTTGCTTTTTGATAAAGGCCTGGACGTCGTATTGCCAACCGGTATTCTTGGAGATCTCCTATGAGTGGATTAATAGACCATTTAACTATCGGGTTTGGTGTTGCCTTTTCAGGCATCAACCTGCTTGTGGCAGCCCTTGGCTCATTTATTGGCACCATTGTTGGCGTATTACCCGGGCTCGGACCCATTAATGGCGTAGCCATGCTAATTCCTATTGCCTTTGCCATGCAGCTGCCCCCTGAAACAGCCCTAATCCTGCTGGCTGCTGTTTACGTAGGTGCCGAATATGGTGGCCGGATTACCTCTATTCTTATTAACGTACCGGGTGAAGCGGCTGCCGTAATGACCACACTTGACGGTTATCCTCTGGCACGCCAAGGCTTGGCCAGCGTGGCATTATCACTGTCTGCCTGGTCTTCATTTATTGGTTCCACCATTGCCATTTTCGGCATATTGCTTCTGGCCCCCCTACTGGCCAAATGGGCGATTGCTTTTGGTCCTGCCGAATATTTTGTTTTGATGGTATTTGCTTTTTGTGCCCTTACCAGCCTGTTGGGCGAACAACCGGTCAAAGGGATTCTGGCCGCCATGATTGGTCTGGCTATTGCCACCGTTGGTGTCGATGCCAACTCCGGCGTTTACCGATATACCTTCGATTTACCTAATCTGGCCGATGGTGTTGATTTTGTGGTGGTGGTGATTGGTCTTTTTGCCGTTTCCGAAATGCTGCAAATGCTTGAAAACCTGCTAAGCGGTGTTTCAATTGAGGTACCCAAAAGCAAACGCAAGTTATTCAACTTAAAAGAAATGTCATCCACTTGGTGGAGTACGGTTCGCTCAGGTATCTTAGGTTTCTTTATTGGAATTTTACCGGGAGCCGGTGCCAGTGTTGCCTCTGCCGTTGCTTATGCCAATGAGAAAAAACTAATTGAAAGTAAAGACCCTGAAGCCAAGTTTGGTAAAGGTGACCTGCGTGGCCTTGCTGCTCCCGAATCAGCCAACAACAGTGCCGCAACGGGTTCATTCATTCCCATGCTGGCACTGGGTGTACCCGGTTCTGGTACAACGGCCGTTATGATGGGTGCGCTTACGCTTTACAACATCACGCCAGGACCAGTCCTGTTTGAGACCCAACCTCAGCTGGTATGGGGGCTAATCGCTTCCCTGTTCATTGCCAACGTCATGCTGCTTTTAATGAACATTCCCATGGTTCGTGTATTTGCATCCATGCTATCCATCCCTTCATGGTTGCTGGTACCTGGCATTTTATCCATCAGCTTTATTGGGGTATATGCGATTAATGCCACTACATTCGACTTGATGCTGGTGGTTGGAATTGGCGTGATTGGCTATTTTCTGCGGAAAATGAATGTGCCTATGGCACCGCTTGTCTTAGGCGTGGTATTGGGCGATATGATGGAACAAAACCTGCGTCGTGCCCTGTCCATTACCAACGGTGAAGTTTCTATCCTGTTTGAAAGCCCCATTTCCATCGGCTTATGGATTGCCGCCATTCTGGTTAGCGTGGTTCCGCCATTGTTCAGGAAATTTTCAAGAAAAAATGAAATTCATGTCCCAGCCAATTAATATGACATGTTTGTAAAATATTTAACCGGATTCCTTGTCACACTGTCTGGCGCTTTGGTAGCGGTATGGTTAACCATACCGCTACCATGGCTGATTGGCTCATTGTTATTGACGGCAATTACAAAAACCGCTGGCCTCAACAGCACTTCACATACTGTTTTTCGTAATATTGGCCAATGGGTCATTGGTACAACTCTGGGCTTATATTTCACACCAGAGGTTCTTAATATCCTCAGTGGTTATTTCCCCTTTATTTTTTCAGGGATGGTATTTGCCATTTTACTTGGCATCAATGGTTCCCTTATTCTAAAAAAATGGGGAGACGTTGATTTTAAAACTGCCTGGTTTGCCAGCGCCATTGGCGGTGCCAGTGAAATGGCCAATCTGGCTGAAAAAAATCATGCAAGAACAGATCTGGTTGCTTCCGCACATAGCCTGCGAATGATTATGGTTGTGGTTTCCATTCCTTTTGCCTTTAAATTCCTGAATATATCTGGCCATTATCCTGGAACGGAAACCCTTTATTTTTTTAATACCGGCGGTTTTTTCAAGCTCATCCTATTAACCAGCATCGCCGGATTAATTTTCAAAAAGCTCTCACTTCCCAACCCTTGGGTCTTGGGTCCTTTACTGGTGACCATTCTATTAACCGGTAACGATACCATCCTGACCTATCTGCCAAATGAAATATCAAAGCTTGGTCAATTGTTCATAGGCTGGTCCCTCGGAGACAAATTTGGCCCGGATTTTTTCAAAAAGGCTCCACGCTATTTATCAGTGGTCGCCATCAGCAATACGCTTAACCTGGTACTGGCATTTGGATTTAGCTACCTGTTATTTCTTGTTTCAGATATCTCTTTTCCTACGCTTGTGCTCAGCAATAGTCCGGGGGGCATTGCTGAAATGGCAATTACTGCAAAAGTGCTATCATTAGGTGCGCCAGTTGTAACCGCGTTCCACGTGTCACGTATGGTATTTGTCTTGCTCATAACCAGCCCGCTATATCATTTTTTTGAAAAAAACCTGAAGCCAAAAATCAGCACCAAGCACCGTACTGACTGACATATCCTTTAAACTGAGGTGTTTCAAGACTCGATACCTCAACGTTACTATGTCAACTGACTCCACCCATCACGCAAAACCGGACAAAACACAACCATCCACTGCCGTTCGGCTGATTCCCTTTATTGTCGGGTGCGCCCTTTTCATGCAAATGCTCGACTCCTCTGTGGTGGCAATGGCCTTACCCATGATGGCCGATACTTTCAACACCACGGCAGTACGCATGAATATTGCCATAACCGCATATCTTATAGCGGTTGCAATTTTTGTTCCCGTTTGTGGATGGGCCGCAGACCACTTTGGTGCAAAACGGATATTCCTGCTCGCCATCCTGTTATTTTGCCTGTCCTCACTGGGCTGCTCGATGGCACCAACGCTTGAGACTTTTATACTTTTCAGGTTTATTCAAGGCCTTGCCGGTGCCATGATGGTGCCTGTAGGTCGCATTATCATGTTAAGAACCGTTCCCCGCGAGCAATTGCTCAAGGCAACGGCTTTTTTATCCATTCCTGCCCTGCTAGGACCCATGCTTGGCCCGCCACTAGGTGGATTTATTGTGACCTTCACTTCCTGGCACTGGATTTTCCTGATCAATATTCCCATGGGGATGCTTGGTATTTTTATGGTACTTAAGTATATTCAGGAATATCGAAAAGAAAATCCTCCTCGTCTGGACTGGCCCGGGTTCATCTTAAGTGGCATTGCCATGGCTTCTTGCGTATATGGTTTTGAATCCCTGGCCAAAAATCAGGGATTTATCAATGCCTATTTTCTCTTAGCCATTTCTCTTATCAGTGGGGTCCTGTACTGGTTTCATGCCAAGCGGGTTGCCAATCCCATTATTGATTTGTCCCTTTTAAAAATACAAAGTTTTGCCATTTCCATTATTGCAGGCAATTTATGCCGCTTTGCCATTGGTTCAACGCCTTTTTTACTGGCCTTATTGCTACAAATTGGCTTCAATTACACGCCTTTATCCGCGGGCCTCATTACTTTTGCCGGTGCATTGGGCGCGCTTGCCATGAAGTTTGTTGCCATCCCCATCCTGAAAAGATTTGGTTTTCGCCGTGTGCTAACCGTTAATGCGATTATTACAGGTCTTTTTATCATGGCATGCGCCTTGTTTACCCTTGAAACCCCCGTCTGGCTCATGACAATGACCCTGCTCTTTGGCGGTTTTTTCCGTTCTCTCGAGTTTACATCCGTCAATACCTTGAGTTTTGCCAATATCAAACCTGAAAAAATGAGTCAGGCCAGCAGTTTTTCAGCAACTGCACAACAAGTTGGCATCAGTATGGGTATGGGGATAGCGACCCTAAGCATTGACTTAAGCATGCGGCTGAATGGCTCCCTGACGCCTTCAATCCAGGATATCAAATCTGGTTTTATTGTTATTGGAGCCGCCTCAATCCTTTCCGCCTTGTGGTTTTACCGACTGGAAAAATCAGCAGGCGCAGGTATGTATTAATCATACTGATTCATACCCTACCCTATATATCTGCTTGCATTTGCGTTGTGCTACTGGCTGTATGGTATTAAATATAAATAATAAAAAACTGAACCCGGTATTAAACCGGGTTCAGTTTTTAAGCAATGTAAAACCTGCATGAATAAGTATTAATTCAACTCATCTATAGCAGCAATGATTTTATCAGCCAAGGACTTGATTGCCTCCATATCCCCTTTTACACGCGCATGAGCATGGAGGTTTTGTCCTTCATAGCGAGGCACCAGATGAAAATGAACATGATCTACCGTTTGTCCTGCCGCAGCACCATTAAACTGGCTAAGAACAATTCCATCAGCCTGGGTTACTTTCATGATTGCTGGCGCAATTTTTTTTGCTGTAATCACACAGGCTTGGGCGGCATCGTCAGACAAATCAAACAAATTAATAGCAGGCTCTTTAGTTAACACCAATGTATGGCCAAACGTTTGCGGCATGATGTCCATCATGACATATGTTTTATCGTCTTCATACACCTTAAATGATGGTGCTTCACCCCGTAAAATTTTAGCAAAGATATTATTTGTATCGTAAGCCATTCCAATTATCCATAAAAGTAGTTAATTCACTGAAATAGTAGCAATTTTCTAATTACTTTAACACAAAACACCACCAAAATTTACGCACATTTCCATAAGAATGGCTTTTCTCAATCACAATAAATGATCAAAAAAAGAAATTATCTGCCATCAAGCTTAAGCTGCAAAAAACGAAAAAACACGATTTAATTCTGTTTTTTAAACTTTTTTAGGACTAAAAAACAGGGGTTTGTCGTGTTTTTATGAAAATTCACCTGTGGATAACTACTATGAGGACTCAATGTGAATAAGTTTTGTATGAAAAGTGAAGAACCCGGTTGCAAAAATTTGCACTACCACTTGTTCAACTTTATCCAACACTAAAAAGAATTGAATTCAACAACAGAAAAACAGCATAAAACCCTGTTTTTAATGAAAAAAACAGGGTTTTAGCACTTATCCACAGAGCATCTAGTTCTTAATCAGTTATATATAAAGAAAAATAATAACTAAATAGTACTTAACACCGCTAATGCTTTTTCCAGGGTTTCATTTTTCTTTGCAAAACAAAAACGAACTAAATTGTTGTTAGAGGCCAAAGCAGAAGAATCTTTATAAAATGCAGATACCGGAATCAAGGTGACCCCATGTTTTTTTGTCAATTCTGTAGCAAAGTCCAATTCATGGGCAGATGAAATATCACTATAGTCAGCTAACAAGAAAAAAGTACCTTCACTCTTTATTGGTTTAAAACGTGTACTTAATAAACCGCTATAAAGGAAATCGTGTTTTTCTTGATAAAACCAGGATAGGTTCAAATAAGTATTTGGATCTTTCATAAATTCGGCAAATGCATATTGCATGGGTGAACTTACGGTAAAAACTACAAACTGGTGAATTTTCCTGAATTCTGCGGTCAATTTTTTTGGGGCACTGCAATACCCTACTTTCCAACCAGTGGTATGGTAGGTTTTGCCGAATGAAGAAATGACAAACGACCGGCTTGCTAAAAATTCACGTGTAGACAAACTTAAAAACGGTTTATTGCCAAATACAATATGTTCATAAACCTCATCTCCAATTAAAAATATTTCCTTATTTTTAATTAAATCTTCTACTGCATCCAGATCAGACGATTTCAATGTGAGTCCGGTTGGGTTATGCGGAAAATTCAGAATAATTAATCTGGTTTTTTCAGTGATGGCATGTTTCACTTTATTCCAGTCAATTGAATATGAGGAGTTAAGTTTGGATGGTGGTGTCAACGGTACAAACAACGGGGTGCCGCCGGCCAATGCAATGCATGGAACATAAGAATCGTAGCTGGGTTCAATAACAATCACTTCATCACCAGCGTGAACAATGCTTAGTATTGCAGATAATAGTGCTTCAGTTGCACCATTGGTAACTGTAATTTCAGTATCGGGGTCATAACTGTGTGAATAAAGCTTATTTATTTTTTCTGCAATGGCAAATCGTAATTCTTGTACGCCAGGCATGTATGGATACTGGTTATGTCCGATCATCATTGATTTATTAACCAATGAAACCAATTT
>JAVESC010000068.1:0-14420 GCA_034006805.1 Advenella sp. | reverse complement strand
ATTACAGCCGGTGTTGCGACCACCTGGTTACTTTCATTGATACACCAACGCATCAATCGTTATTTGGGAGAGGAGCAAGGGTCAGAAATTCTTTTAAGTTTGCTAACGCCTTTTGCTGCCTATGTAATTGCTGAAGCTATTGGCGGTTCGGGAATCTTGTCAGCCGTAGCGGCAGGCTTAATGATGAGCTCCCTTGAGTTGTCTGGTCGTATTTCTCCTTTGACGCGCATGCGGCGTACAGCCATGTGGGATCTCTTGCAGTTCACGTTGAATGGTTTTATGTTTATTTTATTGGGAGAACAACTTCCGACCATTTTCAATGAGGCGATTGATCTGGTTAACCAAACTGGACACCATAATCCATGGTGGTTGCTCATTTACGCCGTAGTGATTTCTCTGGCCTTAACGGCTTTCCGCTTTATTTGGGTAACCATTTGCCTATACATACCCCGTCTTATTTCGCGCAATGGACGCCAATCAGGCATCCCAGCGTGGCGCCATATTTTCATTTTGTCATTTGCCGGTGTTCGTGGTGCCGTCACGTTGGCTGGTGTAATGACCCTTCCGTTTCTTTTGCCTGATCAATCTGAATTCCCCGGTCGGGATGTAGCCGTTTTTCTGGCTGCTGCTGTTATTATTATTTCCCTTATTGCAGCCAGTATTGCTTTACCTATATTATTGAAAGGCGTTGCGCCCAGCCAGGAATTTCATATTAACTATAGCAGTCAACGGAAAATGGCCATCCAGACTGCCTATGAACAAGCGGCGGATCATTTAAAATCGCTTATTGATGAACTGGATAAAAATGATCATTTGGATAAGCAGTTTTATGATGAAGTTAAAACCAGACTGCTTGCTGAGTTTGTAAATAGTTTTCGGGTTGATGATGAAGAGAAAAATTTTGAGTACGATAAATACCTGGCAGAACGTACTTTGCGTTTGGCATTGATTGATCAGGCTCGCAGCAGTATTTTTCAATTAGCCAGAAAAAATATAATTTCTGATGAGTTGGCCAGAGAGTTAGTTGAGAGGCTTGATTTTGATCATATCCGTTTTACTTGATGTTGAGAAATACTATGTCATAAGTTAATGATTAAATTCAGTAAACTGGGCGTGATGGATTTTATTACATGACATCATTCCTGATTTGTGCGATTTTTGTTTCTGTACCGTATTTTTTAATTTTAGTATAAAGGGTGCTTTTCGCGATACCCAGGTGTTTAGCGGCTGATGTCATGTTTCCATGATGCAGCGCTAATGCCATTTCAATTGATTTTTGTTCTGAATGCTGAAGCAATCCTGTTTCAGGGGTGGCTTGTGTATTTAAGGCTGGCGTAGATGCTTTTTTTATACTGGACATGATATCTGCAGGAATGTCTTCAGGCAACAATACGTTGTCATGACTCATGAGATACATATTTTCAATGGTATTCCTAAGCTCTCTGACATTGCCCGGCCAGGAATATTCATAAAGCAATCTTAATGCTTCAGGTGTTATTTTTTTTGATCCATTTTCATATTTATGTTTTAAATTATCCAGGAAATAATTAATTAAAAGCGGGATATCTTCTTTTATTTCACGTAAGGCAGGTATATGAATGCTAGTGACAGAAATCCGGTAATACAGATCCATACGGAAACGGCCTTCGGAAACTTCCTCACGCAAGTCACGGTTAGTGGCTGCAATTAATTTAAAATTGATTTTTCTTGGCTTGTTTTCTCCGATCCGATAAATTTCACCTTCTTCCAGCACTCTTAAAAAATGAGGTTGCAAGTCAAGTGGCATTTCACCTATTTCGTCAAGAAACAAGGTTCCACCATTGGCTGCCTCTACTTTGCCAATCATGCCGCCTTTGCGGGCTCCGGTAAAAGCACCTTCACAATAGCCAAAAAGCTCACTTGCCAATAATTCAGGTGTTAATCCACCACAATTCAGGGCAATAAAAGACCTGTTATCTTCTGTTGTACAATTCTGGGCATGATGCATTCCCCTGACGAAATTCTCCTTGCCTACGCCGGTTTCTCCATGAATTAATACGGGGACATTGGTTTTTGCCAATAAATGGGCTTGTTCTATGGCTTTTTTTAGTAAAGGAGATTGGCCAATGATCTGTTTGAAACTTCTGTCTTTTAATGGATTGCCTGAGGAAAGATCTGGCTGCGGGATAGCTAGGGTTTTTGCTTTACTTTTAGTAAGGCTGGGAATAGTCAGGATTGTACCGATCCGTACGCCGTCATTAATAATGGGTTCTATCCAGTCGTTTTTTAGCCATTCCGGTTTTTGTGTTGGATTCCCTTTACTGATTTGACTCAAATCCAGGGAAAAAAGGGATTCTGATGTATTCAGGTCAAGTTTGATATTTTGTGCCAGCAAGGCAGAGTTGACTTGTTCATTTAATTTTATGGGCCGGCCTCTTCGGTCACAAATGATTATGCCATCATTGGTGCCAGAGAATTTGGTGATGCTTTTTTCCAGCAGCCGATAGCGGAATCCAAGCTCTCTTTTGGCCAACATGCTCTCGATACGACTGGCGGTAGTGGCTACCAGTGCCAGGCTATGAGGGCTGAACGTGTTTTTTAAGCCGGAAATATCAATCGCGCCCAATGTTTGGCCGTCATAAGGATCTCGAATAATTGAAGCCGTACAGGTCCATTCACGGACACCGGAACAGAAGTGTTCAGCAGCATGAACCTGTACTGCCTGACCGGTCATTAAGGCTGTGCCGATGGCATTGGTGCCGGTACGCAATTCATTCCAATTGTAGCCGGTAGTAAGCTGGATGGATTCCGCGGCATCAAGGCCTCGTGGATCACCTTCAATTGACAGAATGACACCGTCCGGGTCTGTAAGAATCATGACGCTACCCGTTTCAGCTAAAAAATCCCTTGCCATCATCATGACAGGACGGCTGGCTGCGATCAGTTCAGAATGTTGCTGCCGCAGGAGTTCCAGTTGATCACCATCCAGAATGGAAGGCGGTTGCAGACGCACAGGGTCAATGCTGGCTTCAAGGCACCGCCTCCAGGAATCATTAATTAAACGTCTTAGTGCATTTGGGGCAGGTGTATGACCATTCATCACACTTTCCCATGCGGTAATGACACGATTGTCATTTTCTGGGTCAGATAAACGCTGACTTTTTATTGAGCTCGTCATATTGTCTCCGGCTGAACTTGATTCTATATGCTTGATAGTTAGTTACAGCTTAAATGATGCGATGCGCATTGATTTTTATGGTCTTTATTGTGTTACTTGTTTTGACTAAAAACTTATAGGGTGCATCGTATTTTAATTATTATCCCACTATAACTTTTTCCTTTTTTAAGTGCAACCAAAGACTTATGATAAAGGGTAGGCAATATTGATATTGATTGATTTTTTATTGTTAAATCTATTTTTTCAGTATTAACCCTATTGTCCGGATATTGGTCGAAAAGAGTATGAGCGTCCGGAATTCGAACGTTTGATATTCATTTTCTAAAAATTATTATGTTTAATAATTTGATGTTTAATTTCATTTTTCATATATAAATCAATTGTTTATTTTTTATAAAGAATAATTGGCATGGGTTTTGCTTATACATCAATGTGGCAGACAAATTCTGCTATCAAAGGAGAGGAATTCCTGTAGTGGTAATACGGGCGATTCCAATATAAAAGTTAATAATTATTCAGGAGATGTGTTATGCGGACTGAATCCACTCCCGTACAGGTTATGGGTATTGATGCAGGCGGTACGATGACTGATACATTCTTTGTCAGCAGCGATGGTCAATTTGTTGTTGGCAAGGCCCAAAGTAATCCTGCAGATGAAGCCCAGGCAATTTATGAGTCTTCCAATGATGCACTGGCGGCATGGCGCCGCACGGTAGAGGATGTCTATCCCGAGCTGTTAACCTGCGTTTATTCCGGTACGGCCATGCTGAACCGGGTTGTACAGCGTAAAGGGCTGGATGTGGGCTTGATGTGCAATAAGGGGTTTGAGGACGTGCACTCGATGGGTCGCGCCTTGCAAAGTTATCTGGGTTATGCGCTGGAAGACCGTATTCACCTGAATACGCACCGCTATGATGAACCCCTGGTTCCGCTGTCCCGTACTCGGGGTGTTGCCGAACGTACCGATGTGCAGGGCAAGGTTGTTATCCCATTAAATGAAGATGATGTACGTAAAGCAACTCGGGAATTGATTGAAAAAGGCTCCCAGGCAATCGTTATCAGTTTATTGCAATCACATAAAAATGGCGATAATGAACGTAGGGCCAGGGATATTTGTCTGGAAGAACTTAAAAAACTGGGTGCGGACATTCCTGTTTTTGCAACGGTTGATTATTATCCTTCCCGCAAGGAAAGTCACCGTACCAATACAACCGTTCTGGAAGCTTATGCGGCAGAGCCTTCACGAAAAACCCTTAAAGGCGTAAGTGACCGTTTCAAAAAACATGGCGGTAAATTTGACTTGCGTGTAATGGCCACTCATGGCGGCACGATTGGATGGAAAGCCAAAGAGCTGGCGCGTACCATCGTATCGGGTCCTATTGGCGGAGTTATTGGTTCCAAATTTTTAGGTGAGTTGCTGGGTTACGACAATATTGCCTGTAGTGATATTGGTGGCACCAGCTTTGATATGGCCATGATTACCAAAGGTAGTTTTGCCATTAAATCAGATCCGGATATGGCTCGCCTGGTTCTGTCATTGCCCTTGGTCGCGATGGATTCGGTCGGTGCGGGTGCGGGCAGTTTCGTGCGCATTGATCCATACAGTGGCTCTATCAAGCTGGGACCTGATAGTGCTGGTTACCGTGTTGGCATGTGCTGGCCGGAAAGCGGGCTGGATACAGTTTCTGTTTCTGATTGTCACGTTGTACTGGGTTATCTGAATACAGAAAATTTCCTGGGTGGTGCCATCAAGCTGGATGTGGAAAGGGCCCGGCATTATCTGAAAGTGCAAATTGCAGATCCGTTGGGGCTGTCTGTTGAAGATGCGGCGGCAGGAGTGATTGAATTGCTGGATTTGCAGTTGCGTGAATACATGCGTTCCACGATTAGTGCCAAAGGTTACAATCCGGCCGATTTTGTCTGCTTTTCGTATGGTGGTGCAGGTCCTGTACATACCTATGGGTATACCGAAGGATTGGGCTTTGAGGATGTAGTGGTTCCTGCATGGGCTGCCGGATTCTCTGCGTTTGGCTGTGCCTGTGCCGAGTATGAGTATCGCTATGACATGAGTGTAGACGTTGCCGTGCCGCCCGGTTCTTCAGATGAGGTCAAGCAACAAGCAGGCGTGACGCTGACAAAGGGCTGGAAAGAATTGGCGGAAAAAGTGATTGAAGAGTTTGTCATCAATGGCTTCAAGCCTGAAGACGTCATGCTTCGTCCTGCTTACAGCATGCAATTTCTGGGCCAGTTGAATGATCTGGAAATCGACTCTCCGATCAGTAGTGCATCTACTGCCGCAGACTGGGAAAAAATGGTTGCTGCCTTTGATGAAACATATGGGCGGGTGTATGCCACTTCTGCCAGTTCTCCGGAACTTGGTTTTGGTGTTACCAAAGTCATTATGCGTGGTAGTGTTATTTCAAAAAAACCCGAGTTGCCAGAAGAAGAGCTGTCGGGCAAAGAGCCGCCTAAAGAAGCGTTTATTGGCAAACGGCCATTTTACCGGCATAAAAAATGGCATGACGCAGATGTCTGGTCTATGGAAGGCCTGAAAGCCGGTAACCATATTGTCGGGCCTGCCGTGATTGAATCTGACGCCACCACTTTTGTGGTGCCAAAAGGGTTTGAAACCACGCTGGACAAGCATCGCCTGTTTCATTTGAAAGAAGTGAAATAAACAACGCCAAGGAGACAAAACATGAATATGATGTCAATGAAACAAGTCGGGCTGGGAAACTTATTAGGCAACGGCTTGACGCTGAAAGCACACCGTGATGCCGTCCTGGCCAGAACCAAAGAAAGTGGCTATTACAATGCACTTGAAAAACTGGATTTCAAGGAAAGCGATCCGATCAGTTACGAAAAAATGTTTTCAAGGTTGCGTGGGGGGCTGGTACATGCCCGTGAAACCGCCAAGAAAATTGCCGCTTCACCTATTGTGGAACAGGAAGGAGAATTGTGTTTTACCCTGTATAACGCTGCCGGTGACTGTATTCTGACCTCTACCGGGATCATTATCCACGTGGGCACCATGGGTGCAGCTATTAAATATATGATAGAAAACGATTGGGAAACCAATCCGGGTATCAACCCGGGTGACATGTTTACCAATAATGACTGTTCTATCGGAAATGTACACCCTTGTGATATTGCCACCATCGTGCCCATTTTTTGGGAAGGCAAACTGATTGGCTGGGTGGGTGGAGTTACTCACGTCATTGATACGGGTGCGATCTCTCCGGGCTCCATGTCTACCGGACAAACCTCCCGCTTTGGGGATGGCTACATGACGACCTGCCGCAAAACAGGGGTGAATGATGAGCCATTGCGTGACTGGTTGCATGAAAGCCAGCGTTCAACCCGTACACCCAAATACCTGATTCTTGATGAGCGCACCCGGATTGCCGGTTGTCACATGATTCGCCAACTGGTTGAAGAGGTGGTTGAATCGGAAGGGGTAGAGGCATTTGATAAATTTGCCTATGAAATTATTGAAGAAGGGCGCCGAGGCCTGCAATCACGATTAAAAGACATGACCATTCCGGGCGTTTACCGTAAAGTGGCCTTTGTTGATGTGCCTTACAATCATGAAGATGTCCAGTTAACGGCCTCTTATGCAAAAATGAACACCATCATGCATGCACCCACTGAGCTGACCATTCGGCCAGATGCCACTTGGCGCATGAATTTTGAAGGTGGCAGCCGTTGGTGTTGGCATAGTTTCAATGCCAACCAGGTGGCATTCACCAGCGGTATCTGGGTCATGTTAACGCAAACGCTGGTACCCACCCAACGGATTAACGATGGCGCCTATTATGCTACGGAGTTCAATATTCCCAAAGGTACCTGGATGAATCCGGATGATCGCCGAACCGCTCACTCTGACGCCTGGCACTATCTGGTTTCCGCCTGGACAGGTATGTGGCGGGCAATGAGCCAATCTTATTTCAGCCGCGGTTATCTGGAAGAGGTAAATGCCGGTAATGGTAATACCAGTAACTGGCTACAGGGTGGGGGTATCAACCAGGATGGGGAAATTCACGCGGTTAACAGTTTTGAAACGGCGGCAACCGGTACCGGTGCCTGTGCGGTCAAGGATGGTCTGAACCACGCTGCAGCGGTATGGAATCCCGAAGGAGATATGGGTGATATTGAAATCTGGGAAATGGCCGAACCCTTGTTGTTTATGGGACGTAACGTAAAAGCCAATTCGGGTGGTTATGGCAAATACCGGGGTGGTTGTGGCCTGGAAACCCTGCGTATGGTCTGGCATGCCCAGGACTGGACCATGTTCTTTTCGGGTAACGGTTATATGAACAGTGACTGGGGACTGATGGGAGGTTATCCGGCAGCCACCGGTTACCGTTTTGAAGCACATAATACCGATCTTAAAGCCCGGATTGAACAGAAACTTTCTATTCCACTGGGAGCAGACAGTAACCCGAGTGAACCGGATTATGAGCGTCATATCAGTGCGACTGCCCAGATTAAACGTGATAAACAATGCATGACCACGGAAACCATATTCGAGGACCATGACCTGTACCTGAACTATATCCGTGGCGGCCCAGGTTTTGGTGATCCATTGGATCGTGAACCGGCAGCCATCGCCCGTGACCTTAACAATCGTTTCGTATTGCCAGAGTTTGCCCGGAAGGTTTATGGCGCGGTTATTGAACAGGACGATGATGGCAATTGGGTGGTTAATTCTGAAAAAACAACGGTAAGACGTGCTGAAATTCGTAAAGAACGATTGCAGCGTGCGGTGCCTACGCGAGAATGGATGAAGGAAGAACGTGAGCGGATCCTGACCAAGAGCGCTTCGGTTCAGGTAAGGCATATGTATTCCACCAGTTTTGCCTTAAGTGAAAAATTCACTAATGAATTTAAGCAATTCTGGGATTTGCCGCAAGAGTGGTCATTGCCCGAATCCGAGTTGGGTGTCCCTTCATTTGGTTCAACCTATCGCAATGACATTTCAGAAATGCCGGGCGTCAGCACTATTGTTCTGGTTGATGAATAAAGCAGGATCATGGCCTTGCGCATCGTAAGGCCATGAAATAAAAAAAGATCAAGGAGATAAATTATGTCAGTATTTACAAGAGAACAGGTTAACAATCTGGTTGATGGCAAGCTTGATTGGGATACCACCCTGCGCATGTTGCAAACACCCAAGGATAAAGAACGTTTTGAGCTGTATTTAAGCGTATTGCAAGACAAGGTTTCCTGGAAAGACAAGATTATCCTGCCATTGGGCCCTCATCTTTACATCGTGCAATCCCAGTCGAGTGGGCAGTGGGTGAATAAGTGCAGCTGTGGCCATGAGTTTGGTGACTATAAACATAACTGGAAAATGGATGCGGCCATTTATGTACGGGACACCCCCGAAGCCATGCAGGAAATTTACCCTGAGTTGATGGCGCCCGATACAGACTGGCAGGTTTATCGCGAGTATTATTGCCCTGAATGCGGGATACTGCATGACGTGGAAGCCCCTACACCGTGGTATCCGGTGATTCATGACTTTGAGCCGGATATTGAATCGTTCTATAAAAACTGGTTGGGTATTCCTGTTCCTGACAGGGCTGATTAACCGTTGATAAACAGAACGAGGTAATCAGGCTTTAATAAATATTAATCGCAGCCTGTGAGTCAGTATTTTGCACTGGATTCACAGGCTGCGGTTTTATTCTGGCTGAGTCGATTTAATCAAAGTTGGCGCGAACCAAGTGCCTCTTTGATTTTTTGGTCAGTCTTGAATTGGCTAAGGGCGTATACCGCCCAGATCGTGGCGGGTATCCAGCCAAGAATACTAATTTGCAGGATTAGGCAGATAATGCCGGCAATAGGTCGGCCGATGGTGAAAAAGGTCAACCAGGGCAAGAGTAAAGCAATAATTAAACGCATTTATTTCCTTCGTATAATTCTTGCCCGGCAAGTTGTTCGTACTGGGCATGTAACCTGAAAAGCAGGAAGAACGTAATAATAACGAAGGGTGGAAATAAATGCAAACCTGTCTTGCTTCAAATCATCTTGTGGTGTTTCATGGCAAAATCAGTTTATATTTTGCATGACTGTTCACTACTTCCAGACAAGAAAAAACTATTTTGGCTGTGAGCTTCTTGATGAGGCTAAACTCAAATTTATATGACATTTACTTATGAAAAACCTTTTGCCTTCGTAGACGTTGAAACAACCGGAGGTGTGATTGGGCAAGACCGGCTTACTGAAATTGCCATTATCCGTTATGACGGCAAAGATGTTTCCACCTACCAGACCCTGATTAATCCGACCTGTCACATTTCCAGCTTTATTCAAAACCTGACAGGTATCAGTAACGAGATGGTGGCAAAAGCGCCGCTCTTTTCTGAAGTGGCTGAACAAATTCGTGAGTTACTTGAAGGTCATGTGTTTGTTGCACATAATGTGCGGTTTGACTACAGTTTCATTAAAAGTGAATTTAAGCGAATTGGCATTGATTTCAAAGCAAGCAAATTGTGTACGGTCAAGCTGTCCCGCAAGCTCTATCCCGCTTATGAAAGGCACGGGCTAGATTACCTGGTTCAGCGACACCAGCTTCAAATCACGCAGCGGCACAGGGCGTATGGCGATGCCCATGTGTTATTGCAATTCTGGCAATTACTGAACCAGCAGTTTGATGGTGCTTATTTGCAACAAGCTGTTCAAGAACTGATGACTGTTCCTCATCTGCCTGAGCATATTGATCCGGAAGAAATTGAATCCATCCCTAATCAGCTTGGTGTTTACTTGCTTTATGGCGATAATGACAGGCTTCTTTTTGTTGGCAAAGGTAATAAGCTTCGCCAGCGAGTGCTGTCTTTTTTTGCCAAAGACCGGGCCTTGCCGGCTGGAAAATCATTTTCTGATCGTGTGATGCGGGTGGACTATATTGAATGTGCCGGAGAGCTGGATGCTTTGCTGACTGAAGAAAGATTGATTGAGCAATATAAACCAGAGAAAAACAAATCATCAAGGCGCAGAAGAACAGGTGAACTTGAGCAATGGCCGTTCAGGGACTATGCCGTTTTGCCTGAAAAAAATCTGAAACATGTGTTTTGGCATTGGCAGTATCTGGGTACGGCCCATGACACCGAAGAGCTTGCTCAAACACTATCGCGGGAAAAACATGACTTTTCCCATACCGTTTATAAGCTTCTGGTAAAGAATATATCCCGACTGGTAGAAGTGAACAATAGCCTCGTATAACAGAACCACGACAAAATGGTAGGGGCTTTGAAGCGGATGACAGAAACGCTGGCCCTGAAAATCCGCGGTTCAATAAGGTTTAAAGACGTCTAGTTGCAAGACGTCTTTATGAGTTATGAAAACTCTCCCTCATTCACTCAACCTGAAAACAGGCATTTTCCTGCCTTCTTTCATGCGTTGGAAGGCCACCGTTACCGGTGATCCGATTTTCAGCTGGTTAATATCCGCATCAATAATATTGCTCATGATGATGGGGCCTTCGTGTAACTGAACATAGGCCAGCGTGTAAGGAGGATTTGCTTTTTCAATATGGCTGAACGCATACAAAGAGCCCTGTCCGCTTGCGTTTAGCCAAGCCGTATTTGCACTGCCGCACAAGGGGCAAACCATACGTGGATACCAATGTGGTTTGCCGCAATCGTGACAGGTTTTTAGCAAGAGTTCATCTTTTTCCGCCGCTTCCCAAAAGGGTCTGGTTTCCGGGTAAGCATTGGCATATGCATCGGAAAGAAAGTCCAGGGTTTTATTATCCAGATTATCCATATTTATTCTCTTCCTAAAATAAGGGTGGCATGGGCATGGCCTTCACCAACCACCAGGCCCGGGCCGGCTGCCAGAGCAATATCACAATTTTTTACCTGTACGGCCGGGTGGGCTTCTTCACGCAGCTGGCGTATCGCTTCAATCACTTTGGTAATACCACCGCGATTTGAGGGGTGGTTGTTGCACAAGCCGCCGCCATCCGTATTCCAGGGTAGTTTGCCGGTGCCGGATATTAAATTGCCTTCGGCCACAAAATGGCCTGCCTGGCCTTTTTTGCAGAAACCCAGGTCTTCAAGCTGCATAAGAACCATAATCGTAAAGTTGTCGTAAATAGAGGCGTATTTAATATCATTGGGGGTAACGCCTGCCTCGGCAAAGGCTTCAGGGCCGGTTTTGATGGCGCCTGTTTCCGTGGGGGCGATATAGCCGCCATGGCTGGTTTTGATAGTTTGGCTGGCACCCATGACTTTGACTAAAGGCCGCTTAAGTGACTTTGCAATGTCAGGTGTGGTAACAATTAGTGCACCACCGCCATCGGTAATGACACAACAGTCAAGCCGGTGCAAGGGGGGCGCAATAATGGGTGAGTGAATGACATCGTCAACCGTGACCACTTTTTTAAGCAGGGCATTTTCATTATATTGGGCATGATGTGAGGCAGCGACTTTGATGGCGGCCAGCTGTTCGGCGGTGGTGCCATATTCGTGCATATGCCGTTGGGTGATCATGCCATAAATGCCGGTAATGGTGGGTTTGTAAGGCAAGTCCCACGGGGTTTCCGGGCGTTCGGGCCCAAGTATCCGTGGGGCAGTGCCGGTTGCTACACCGGTGCTTTTGGGTTTGCCCGCCAGCGTAATCAGGGCAACCCGGCATTTACCGGCAGCAATGGCTTGTGCCGCACGCTCTACATGCGCAATATAAGAGCATCCGCCAATTTCCGTGCCGTCCAGCCAGCTCAGGTTAAGGTTAAGATACTCAGCCATGGAAATCGGGCTGCCACCGGGAACGTCGCCGGCACAAAAGTAGCCGTCTACATCCTTTAATTCCAGCCCGGCATCCTGCAAGGCACCCAGCGCGCTTTCTGCATGAAGTTGGGCAACAGATTTATCGGGTGCAAACCGGGTGGGATGCTCATAAGCGCCAACAATATAGGCCTTATTTTTAATCGTCATTACAAACTCCGGGTAAGTGGTTTTTTACATTTTTGGGATTTTGGCTGCGCGAATGACATTGCCCCATTTTTCATATTCATTCTTTACAAATGCTGCGGTTTCTTCGGGCGTATAAATAACAGGGATGACCGAAGCCGTATCTAATGTCTTGCGTAATTCGGTATTTTCCTGGGAGGCATTGATCAGCGCGTTCAGTTTTTGTGTGGTGGCAGCCGGTGTGTTTTTAGGCGCAAAGGCTGCCAGCCAGCCGACTACCTCGAATCCGGGTACACCAGATTCCGCTATGGTAGGGACATTGGGCAATTCCTTGGTTCGTTTGGCTGTTGTGACGGCCAGGGCTTTTACCTTACCCGATTTTGTCTGGCTGACTGCAGCACCAATATTGGTAAACATGAAATCAACGTGGCCGCCGATTAAGGCCGACATGGCTTCAGACGGGCCGCCGAACGGGATATGTGTGTATTCAATGCCATCGACTTCTATTTTGAGTAATTCGGCAGCAAGGTGCGCTGAACTGCCTATGCTACCCGACGCATAATTAAGTTCGTTCTTGTTGCTTCTGAGGTATTCAATAAATTCCTCAAAGGTATTTGCCGGGAAATCCTGTTGGACAAGCAGTACATTTCCGTTCAGGCCAAACATGGCAATGGGCTGAAAATCTTCAAGTGGATTGTAGGGCGCCTTTTCCATCATTTGCGGTGTGATGGCATGGGTAACATTGGTGCCAAGCAATAGGGTGTAGCCATCTGGGCTTGATTTGGCCACATGGTTGGCGCCGATGGTCGCGCCGGCACCCGGGCGGTTTTCTACAATAACAGGTTGTTTAAGCGAACCGGAGAGTTGTTTGGCAAAAGTGCGGGCGGTCAGGTCAGTAACACCACCTGCTGCAAATGGAACGGTTAAATGGATTGATTTGTTGGGGTATTCAGAGGCCGCATGGGTGGTGGCGCTTAATGCGCCCATGGAAATGCAACCGGCTACGATTAAAAATTTTTTTAACATCATCATTGTCTCCTTGTGTTATGCATGTCGAATGACTGTCTGCATTTTTATCGTCTTACAGGCCTAGCTAACCATTCTGTCCTGCTGGTTCCAGAACTTGCTGCGAATGGTTTTTCTATCAATCTTTCCCAGTGACGTTAAGGGAAGCTGTTCTTCAAAGAAGATGGCTTTAGGAGTATTTACCGGTCCTTTTTCCTTCAGTACAAAATCAATCAGTTCTTTTTCACTTGGTGTGATGCCTGGTTTTAACACAACAATGGCAGTGACTTCTTCTCCCCATTTTTCGTGTGGTACACCAATGACGGCAGACATGGCAATGGCAGGGTGTGTGGCAAGGCAATTTTCAATTTCACTGGGGTAAACATTAAAACCGCCAGAGATAATCATGTCTTTGGCCCGGTCAACGATGTACAGGTAACCTTGTTCGTCTTGTCGGGCCATGTCGCCTGTATGCAGCCATTGGCCGGCAAAGACTTTTTCATTTTCTTCAGGGCGATTCAGATAACCGTCCATAACCAGCGGTCCGCGAACACAAATTTCACCAATTTCTCCTGGTCGGACCTCATTCAAATCCGCGTCCAGCAATTTGACCGTATTGCCAGGAATAACGCGGCCACAAGAACGAAGTAAATGGGGGCGAGACGGGTCATGATCTTCCTTGCGTAAGTAGCTGATCATCATGGGGGCTTCGGCCTGGCCATAAAGTTGCCCAAAAACAGGGCCAATTTTCTGTAAAGCCTCAAGCAGACAGGAGGGTGCCATGGGAGAAGCACCATATAAGATGTATTCAAGGCTGGACAACTTGGCCTGATCCAGTAGTGGGGAATCAAGTAATGTATAAATTTGGGTTGGTACCATAAAGCTTGTATTGATCTGGTGCTGCTCCACATACTGAATGAAGCTGTCCGCAGCGTATTTATCCTGCAAGTGCATGGTGCCTCCACGCAGGAAAATGGGCAGCACGAAAGAGCCAGCGGCATGCGAAATGGGCGTGGTTGCCAAAAAGCGTATGTTTTGTGGCCATTCATAGTAAGCGAGCTGGTAAGTGACCATGGTGATCGCCGTGCGGTGAGTTTGCAAAATGCCTTTTGAACGACCGGTTGTCCCACCTGAATATGAAATTTTTGTGAAGTCATCAGGCTGGGATTCAATACTGATTGGTTCGGTGCTCATGGTTAAAGCCTGTTGCAATAAACCCGCATCAATTGAAGATGGTGCCAGGGTCAGTACTTGCTCAATCGTGTTTTTTTGATACAGGGCTTGCACGCGTTCAGGAAATTTAATGCCGTCGGCAATCAGCATGCGTGCTTGGGCGTCTT
>JAVESC010000066.1:0-14691 GCA_034006805.1 Advenella sp. | reverse complement strand
ATATCGGTCACTTTCATGCCTTGCTCAGCCAATTTCAAAATAGCCACAATCTGAGTTTCTGTAAATTTAGATCGCTTCATGATTTCCTCCATCAAAGATGATAATGGCAGAAATCTCTGGTTTTGGCTTGTGCCTTTTTAGGGTAAGTTTACGATTCCAACAGCATGAAACAGGAAACGATGACGATACCATCCAAATTCATAAAAATGTCATTTAGTTATTTTATAGTTGATAGTTGAAGATTAAATATAAGACCAAGCAATCAAGCAATGGCGACTCAAAAATAATGCGGTTTTTTATTGCTTCTCAGCCAGTTCCCGTTACGGGCATGTGCAAACACAACAAAGCAATTGGCAGAAAACCCCGGTTTAGTGCCCGGGTTTAATTGTAAAAAGCCTGTTTGAGATACATTGCCACGGAAAATACGCCCATGATCAGACCAAATGAACACCTTGAATATCGAATCAAGTCCGGTGATAGCTTTTCAGGAATTGTAAATAGACTCTACGGGATTAGTCCCCACCATCCTGCCTATAACGCCTATCGCAATCAGGCCCTGGCCCTGAATCCACATATCAAATCCCCTGAAATGATTAACCCCGGGACGATTTTGCGCCTGACAGCGAGACCGGCTCCTCCTGTAGTGCCGCCTCCCATATCACCAGCCACTCTACGGCACCCGATACAGGAAAACAGTCCGTTTTGCCAACCCTGTAATCCTGTCTACGCACCAGGAAACTTTGTCCTTAATCACGTTCCACCCCAGGATGAGATTGATTTCTGGATGTTGAGCTGGCTGGCGGAAAACTCGAATTATCTGCTTATTCCGGGCAGTATTTCTACAGGCGCATTCAGCAGTCTGTTAAGCAAAGGCAATCTAAAATTGATAGAGCAAATTGATGACCTCTATGCCCAATACAAGTCTGGTGCCATCAGCAAAGGACAGTACGATTATCAGCGCCGTATCAGGCTGGATCAATTCAAAACCAATATTGGCCCCATGGAGCGTTTGTTATTCGGCGACCAGACTCCACATGAGGTTATACGCATCGCGCGCGGTGGCGGTGTTCCTGCCACCCATAACATCACCAGCAATGTCAATCGCCTCAGAAATCTGGCCAGCTATGGGAAGTATGGTGGTTATGTATTGACAGGCGTGGGCCTGGCAGCATCATGCAAACAGATTGCAGATACGGATAGCCGTCAGGAAAAAAATGAAATATTGGTAGAGACAGTGACGAGTACAGGAGCCGGATTTATTGCAGGATTAACTGTATCATTATTTCTGATTTCAAATCCGGTAGGATGGGGAACAGCGTTGGTTCTGGCTGCGGGAAGTGCCGCCATTGCTTATGGAAGCGGTAAGTTAGCACGAGAAGGGTACACGATGTCAGGTGCCAAAGTGGATTTGGTTTCAGGAATGGGTTTGGATTCAGTATGTCGTTAACGTTTTTACAATTAATATCGTATGTAGTACTTATTCTGGCTGGAGTCAACATCATCCTTGTTTTTGTTTCACTCGTCCTGTCTTTGCTGGTTCCAAGGAAAATGCGGGACTATTGTTTCAGGGAGCCGCATTTTTCCAGTGGTGAAATTGCCACTTATAGTGTATTTCCGTTTAATCTTTTCAGGGTCGCCTTTTTCATGCGTTTGGCCGCCTTCCCTGAAAGTGGCAAGAAAAGGAGTTTAACGAAGGCTTATGAGCTTGCGCCACGCTGGTTCAGGGTTGTTTCCAAGTATTACATAATCATTCTTCTTTCAAACTTCATCGCGTTTTTTGTCTTTGGTATTCTTATGAAGCTCATAGCGTGATTGATTTTCCCGCACTTTTTCCTCATGGAAATTCCTCCTCCTGCTGTTATACAAGCCACCCGGCTTGTGCCCGATTTAGTACTTGGGTTTTACTGTAAAAAGCCTGTTTCATACACAGCGCCAAAGTGGATTTGGCTTCAGGAATAGGTTTGGACACAATATGCCGTTAACGTTTTTACAACCGCTATCCTATGTGACACTTGCGCTGGCTGGATGCCTGTGCCGGCATGGCATCCTGTTACGCAGGAACAGGCCGGATTTCTTTCTGCCGTTGTTGCAGTCGATGCTCATAATCAATAATCACGTCACGGGCATGGCCTTTGGCCGTATCCCGGTTGCCCATCCATGACCCCAGCCCCAGCGGTATTTGCTGCCCAAGGCGGATACCGCTGATTTCGTTTTTATCCAGCTCCAGCGTGGCATCCCAGGCCAGTTCAATGCCAATATACTGGCGCAGCCAATGAACCAGCTGCTGGCTTTTAGGGGTGCCGGGCAGGAATGCATTGAATTGCTGCCGGTTCAGGGGCCCCAAAACCAGCCTGAACTTATGTTGCGCATCGCGGACTGCCGTACCCAGAATGGTGTCCTGTCCCAGACCCAGCGAACCGCCCAGTTGCAATTGCTGGTTTGGTTCAAGTTTGATCCATTGGGGCACGAACTCCTGAATATTGACTGGAATGTTAAAGAAAGTGGACAGTATCTGGATCAATCCTTCGGGGTTGCGGGTTTGCCGGATCAGGTGACCGGTAAAATAGTATTTGGCGTGATCCATGACCGAATCACGGTTTTGCAGAGAGTCTTCACCCAGATTAATCAAGCTGGCAATATAACGGGTGAAATTGTTTTCTTCACGATCCATGCTGATCGTGCTTTGTGCATCTGCCCAGGCACGGTAGAAAAGCGTGATCAGGCGATGATGAAAAATATCGGCAAACCCTGATAATGTATGGTCACGATGATGAAAAATCCGTTCCCGGACATATTCGGTCAGGTGTAGCGGCAGGGGGCCATTGGGACCGAACAGGCCAAAATGAAGGACTGAAATGACGGGAGTGCCATTCTTGTTCCTGCTTGCCTGGCTTAACGTGGCGGGTGCAAAAGCCAGCGAAGGTTCCTGTCGCAGGCGCACGGATTCATGGGCGGGCAGACTTTCCCTGCCTAAAGGTTTACGCATGCCGGCACAGGCATCCAGCCAGCGCATGACATGATAAAAGCTGTATTTATAAGGCTCCTGTTCCAGGGCTTGCCAAAAATCGGGCGCAAGCCGTTCAGCTTGCCTGACAGCAGAAGGAGAAGAAGCTTCCATGAATAAAAAGTGCGGGAAAATCAATCATTCTAATCTTGAAATATTAACGTAATATGAAATTTAAGCAATCACGCCATGAGTTCCATAAAAATACCAAAGACAAAAAACGCGATGAAATGTGTTATCAAACAGGCTCTTTACAGTGAAACCCCAGTACTAAACCGGGTTTTTCTGCCAGTTGCTTTGCCGTACCCAATGTGACCGTATGCTGTCCCGATTTAAAAACGGTTATTGGGCTCTGCGCCAAGGGCAGTGTAGGCTGGCCTGTGTTTTTCAATGTATTTGCCAAATCACTATAAACCACTACTTGAGCCGAGGTACAACCGCAATAGGCAATACGCTGATGCAATTCAATATTCACGGTTTGCTGAATATATCCCTGAAGTTTTTCCTGGCGAACAGGATTTACACTCATGCAGGCATTCAGGGTGTTCCTGATTTGCACCGGTATCCCTGATGGGATGGTGTTCAAATTGAAAGCGTTATTTGCACATGCCTGTAACGGTAACAGGCTGAGAAGCAATAAAATTGACATTTTTAAATCCATATCATTGCTTATTATCTGAACAAAACCGGGTAAAAGCGTCATAACTCAAATCAGCCGCATTCAATAATAATTTTTCGGCATCCTGCGATTGCAGATATTCGAATAAGTCACTTTTTATTTCATGCGGAAGCTTTTTTCCTGTGAAACACCATTCACGACTATCTATCAACGCTGATATATACCCATCTGCAAAGGCCTGCTGCTGTAAGCTGGTACGCCCAGCAGGTGCATTGTCAACATTACCCTGAATAGCTTCAATTAATGTTTGCGCACTGATAAGCCCGGTACGATCGGCTTTGGCTTGAAAGGGAAGCAAAAAACCCAGGCAAAGTATCAATATTTTCCATAAGCCCAGGCCACAATTCGTCCTACTCATATCTTTCATATTTTAAATAATTTATTAAATTTCATTGTACAAATAAAAAATTACAAAAATATGAAATATATAATATTTCTCGTTACTATGCGAATGGAAATGCATACGGGCGGAATCATACATTATTTTCATAAAACCATAAGAAACCTATTAGTTTAAATTGATATTATATGAAATTTATTTTACAAAAATTACCAACAGTTTAATACCCAATCGTTACCCCATCCGGGTTGCGTGGGTCCGAATAGCCATACAGGACATTATCCCGTACCTGAATGGTTTGCGTGCGACCCATGGAGGGTTTCAGGGCAATGGCATAACCTTTTTCTTTCAGAAGAGCCAGGGTATCGGGGCTGAAGCCCTTTTCCACGCGCAATTCATCGGGCAGCCATTGGTGATGAAAACGGGGCGCAGCGGCCGCTTCGGCCGGGTTCAGGCCAAAATCAATACTGTTAGTAATGGTTTGCAGCACGGTGGTGATAATACGTGCCCCGCCCGGACTGCCGGTAACCAGCCATGGCTTGCCCTCTTTAAGCACCAGCGTGGGTGTCATTGAAGACAAGGGACGCTTGCCCGCTCCTACCGCATTGGCATCACCGCCAATCAGGCCAAAAGCATTAGGCACGCCCGGTTTGGCCGAGAAGTCATCCATTTCATTATTCAGCAAAATACCGCTTTCGCCAGCCACAATACCACTGCCAAAATTCAGGTTAAGGGTATAGGTAACGGCCACTGCATTGCCATTTTTATCCACCACCGAATAATGCGTGGTTTGATCGCTTTCATAAGGCTGGGGCTTGCCCGGTAAAATTTCCTTGGCGGGCGTTACCTTGTCCAATGACATGCCTGAAACAAGGCTATTTGCATAGTCTTTTGAGGTAAGCCCTTTTTGTGGCACTTTGTTGAAATCGGGATCACCCAGATACTCGGAACGGTCGGCATAGGCCCGTTTCATGGACTCGGCCATTAGCGTGATGGTTTTTGCGCTGTTATGCCCCATTTCATTCAGATGATGGCCCTCGAACATATTAAGCATTTGAATGACATGAATACCGCCAGAACTGGGTGGCGGCATGGAAACCACTTCATATCCCCGATAGGTGCCTTTGACCGGCTCACGTTCAACCACCTTGTAATTAGCCAGGTCTTCTTTGGTGATGAGGCCATCATGCTTGGCCATTTCTTCAACAATCTGGTCGGCAATGGCTCCTTGATAAAAAGCCGCCGCGCCCTCTTTGGCAATTAAGCGCATGGATGCCGCCAAGTCTTTCTGGGTCAGCAAATCACCAGCTTTCAGGGGTTCACCCTCTTTGAAGAAAATAGCTTTGGTGGTGTCCCACTTACCCAGGCTCTCTTTGGTGGCAACCAGGCTTTCTGCCAATGCATTGCTAACAATATAACCGTTTTCAGCCAGGTCAATAGCCGGTTGAATTACCTGCTCCAGTGGCATGCTGCCCCATTTTTTCAGGGCATGCTCCATACCGGCCACGGTGCCGGGTACGCCAACCGCCAAGTGGGTGTACAGGGAACGGCCACCGGCCACATTGCCCTGTTCATCCAGATACATGTCGCGGCTTGCCTTGGCAGGCGCCATTTCACGGAAATCAAGCGCAATGGTTTGGTCACTGTCCTTGTCGTGCACCATCATGAAACCGCCACCACCCAGGTTACCGGCATTGGGTAGGGCAACCGCCAGGGCAAAGCCAATGCCTACCGCCGCATCAACCGCATTGCCGCCTTTTTTCAGGATATCCAGACCAATGGCAGAGGCCAAGTGCTGCTCGGTAGCCACCATCCCGTTATGTGCAATAACCGGATGGAAAATATCCATGTTGTAGTCGTACTTAACCTGCGGCATTTGGGCCACTGGTGCCTTGGCCTGTACTGGCGTTACAGGCCCGACTACAACCAATGCTAGCGCCAGAGAGGCCACAAGCGTACTGCGTTTTATTTGAATCAACATAACTCCTCCTTTGTTATCCCTGAGGTTCAGGAAACTAATACCCTCGCTTCAACCCCTCTAGATTGCGCCGGTCACGCTTGGTAGGGCGGCCATGCAAGATGGTGTCGGCAGGTTCATTGGCCAATCTTCGTCTTTCTTTTTCCGCTTCGCGGGCCTGAATGCTTTCGCGGGTTTCTTCATACAGCAACTGGGCCACCGGTGCCGGCCCACGCACTGCGCTTAAGGCTTTTATTTCCACCGTTCTGCTAGTTTGCTCTTGCCGGATAGCCAGCATGTCACCCACCTTGACCTCTCGGGCAGGTTTGGTGCAGGGTTGCCCGTTAAGTTCAATCCTTCCCTTGCCAACTTCGGTAGCGGCCAGCGAACGGGTTTTATAAAAACGGGCGGCCCATAACCATTTGTCTATGCGAATTTTTTCCAGCTGAGTCATGTTCAATAATAAAATGATAAGTATCTTCCAATGATACTATGGCAGGACGCAATCGTCTTGCTGTCTCTATCAGGAAATACCCTTCCAGGCCATGCGCACCGGTGCGCAAGCACCCCGACAGCCTTTTATTCACCAGACTTCATTCTTTGCCTGTCTTTAACTTTGCCAAAGAGACCCTATATAATTGTCCTGAACATTATTTATTTCCAGACTGAATCCATCCATGAAAAAATTACTATTTAGCGCCCTGACCGTATTCGGCCTGTTCTTCCAACCCTCTGTACAGGCTGAAGAAGTGGGCTGTGTCAGCACCACCTGGCGCGTGGTCAACAACGACAAAGTTTGTGTCCAATCTTTCAATGACCCGGATATCGAAGGCGTTGTGTGCCACTTGTCGCACGCCCAAACCGGGGGTATTTCAGGCGCGCTGGGTTTTGCCGAAAACCCTTCGCGATTTGCCATTTCTTGCCGTCAGGTTGGCCCCATCAAGGCAACAAAAGCCATTCCTGACAAAAAAGAAAATATATTCACCCAGCGCATGAGCCTGTTGTTCAAAGATCTGAATGTCACCCGCCTGCTGGACAAACCCAATAACACGCTGGTTTACCTAGTGGTCAGTGAACGGGTTATTGAGGGCTCGCCATACAACAGCATCTCAGGTGTTCCCTTAATGCCCTGGGGCGAAAAACTGCCTGAAGTCACCTTCAAGAAATAAGCACCGTACTTCCCGTTCCAACCCGCTTCTCCCCCGTCCTTGCATCAAGGGCGGGTTAAATTATTTTCAATGCCATGCCCATCTCTATCCTGAACAGGATCAACCTTGATGCCCCCTACTGGTCCCCCTGGAAAACCCGTTTCCCTGCCCCGCAGCAAACCGTACCCAGTGTTCACGCATTCCTGAACGACCATCGCCCTGCCCTCCTGCCGGTTAACTTCGTCCCACAGGAAACCCTGCCCGATGGCATGGCCTATGAAACCTATATTTATGAAACCGGCAGTGTGCCCACCCGTGATGGCCTGCATGATTATTTCAATGCCCTGTGCTGGTTTACCTTCCCGAACACCAAAACCCGCCTTAACCGGTTACAGGCGGCGCAAATAAGACAAGCCGGTGTGGGTGATACCAGGGGAAAAACAAGGGATGCCATTACGATTATTGATGAAAACGGCTTCTTCATCCAATGCCCGGACGAACTTTGGCAGGCCCTGCAAGCCAAACAGTGGCGAACCGCCTTCCAGGCCTTACGCCCCCTGTGGCGCCAAACCCGGGTTATCGCCTTCGGCCATGCCCTGCTGGAAAAGCTGGTGAACCCTTACAAAGCCATTACCGCCCATGCCATCCGGATACCCAACACACTTTCCTTGCCAGAAATTCCGACTAACCAATTCAATAACAATACCCACTCCAGCTCCCAACCCAACCCAGACAGCCCGGCGATTTTTAGTGCCGAAGCCATCAAGCAAGCAGATGAATACCTGGCCACTTTCCTGACACCCGAAACCTTGCAGGAAAAACCATTCATCCCCCTGCAAATCTTCGGCATCCCGGGCTGGCACGAAGACCAATTAAACGACGATTTCTATAACGACAGCAAAGTTTTCAGAACCCCAAAATAAGTAACAGTTGCAATAGCACTTAGTCACTCCTGCAAAAGCAGGCTAACTAACTACTTCTCATCTACCCACCATTTGGCCTGGCACACCGCTCTTCAATCCACCCGCAGGCCTTAAAACAACCAAAGCGCGATGACCCTACCGATGCAGCGACTTCGGTGCGAAGCGGTAGGGTCATCGCGCTCTGCCTGCCAAGAACCCGGTCATATATCCTTACCAAAGTCCGGTTGGCAATTTACAGAACAAACAAGACCGGATTTACATGACCAGTTTGCTCCGACGCCCCTACGGGCCGAAGTCGCTGCACTGGTCATGTAAATCCGGCCCTGACACAATGTGGCCTTGCCGAAATAAAAAAGTAGAAAGTTTTCTAAATTATTCCAAATGCCGTTAATGATTTATACAGCATATACAGGCTGATCGAAAACAGTAAAAAAGCAAAAATCCGCTTCAGCCTGTCAACCGGCCAGCTATGCGCACATTTTGCCCCTACCGGCGCCAGCAGCACACTCATGGCAATCAAGACCAACAAGCCCGGCCAGTACACATAACCCAGCATTCCATCCTGAATACCTACTGTCTTTATCCCTGAGCTGATATACCCGATACTGTTGCCCACCGCTATCGGAAAGCCCAGCGCCGCCGATGTAGCCACCGCATTGCGGATGGGCACATTACACCAGACCATGAACGGCACCGACAAAAACCCGCCACCCGCACCCACCAGACCGGAAATAAACCCGATACCCGTTCCGACGGCCGTACGACCAGCCACACCCGGCAACTGGCGTGACGCCTTGGGCTTTTTGTTTTTTAGCATATTCAGCGCCGAATAGCCCACGAATAACGCAAAAAACAAGGCCAGCCAGGCCATACTGATAAACCTGAAAGCAACGCCACCGGCCAACAAGCCACCTAAAATAATGCCGGGCACCAATGAATAAACAACCGGCCACAACACCGCCCCTTTCTTGTGATGGGCCCGCATGCTTGACAACGATGTAAACATGATCATGCTCATGGACGTTGCGATGGCAGCATGCACCGCAATATCGCCAGACATTTGCTGCCAGGTAAACAGCATGGTAAGGAAAGGCACCAGCACCATTCCACCGCCAATACCCAGCAAACCGGCCATAAAACCACCAAACGCTCCCAGTGCCAACAGGGCGACAATCATTCCAAAGCTTAAAATCATTACTTCAAGTTACCTGATAAAAATTGCTGTAAACGGGCGCTCTTGGTATGGCCGAAAACCTCGGCGGGCGTCCCTTGCTCTTCAACACTGCCCTGATGCAAAAACATCACCTGTGAAGCCAGGTTGCGGGCAAACCCCATTTCATGGGTCACCACAATCATGGTACGGCCTTCTTCGGCCAATTGCTGCATCACCTTCAACACATCGCCCACCAGTTCCGGATCAAGGGCTGAAGTGGGCTCGTCAAACAGCATCACCTCGGGCTCCATGGCCAGGGCACGGGCAATAGCCACGCGCTGTTGTTGCCCGCCAGACATCTGCGAGGGATATTGTTTTTCCACCGCTTGCGCCAGGCCAACCTTGTCCAGATAATGGCGGGCCCGTTCAAGCGCCTCGTTTTTTTTAACGCCCAACACCTGCATGGGTGCCTCTATCACGTTATCCAAAGCCGTCATGTGTGCCCATAAATTAAAATGCTGGAACACCATGGCCAGTTTGGTCCTGAACAATTGCAGGCGCTTTTCATCAGACACACGCAAACGGCCTTTTTTATCCTGGACAACCGTCAATTCCTCACCATTCAGGAAAACACTACCGCTATTGGGTTGCTCAAGAAAATTGATACAGCGTAAAAAAGTGCTTTTGCCAGAACCGCTTGAGCCAATCAAGGCAATCACGTCTCCAGCTCTGGCCTGCAACGAAACGCCTTTCAGGACCTCGTTCTGGCCATACGATTTATGTGGTTTTTTAACATCCAGTTTATACATGGCTTTCCTAATTATTTTCGTATGCCAGAAAGGCCAGTGCGCGACGCTCTGCCCGCCTGAATGCCCAAACCAATACAAACGAAATTGACATATACAAAAGTGCCGCCGTGCCATACGAGGCAAACGTTAAATAGGTTGCCGCATTGGCATCCCGTGCAACTTTAAGGATATCGGGCACCGTAGCCGTAAATGCCAGCGAGGTGGCATGCAGCATCAAGATGACTTCATTGCTGTAAGCAGGCAAGGCACGGCGCAAGGCGGAAGGAAGAATGATACGCGTGTACATCTTCCAGCGCGACATGCCATAGGCCCTGGCGGCATCCAGCTCTCCGTATGGGGTGGCTTTAATGTATCCGGCAAAAATTTCTATGGTGTAAGCCAGGGTATTTAGCAACAGCGCCAGTACCACACAGTTATAACCGCTCATGAAAAAAGCGTGTAACAGGGGTGTATCACGAACAAACTCTAGCCCTACAATACCGCTGTAAATCAGCAACAGCTGCACATAAAACGGCGTTCCCCGGAAAACCCAGCTAAATAACCAGACCGGACCACAGATGAATTTGTTTTTGGAAACCCGCATGACCGATAGCGGCAAGGCCAGCACAAAACCCAGCACCACTGACAGGGTTAGAATCCACAAGGTTACTGCCAGGCCCGAGTACTGGGTACCATCCCAATATAAAAATGGCGCCCAGTATTCATTGATGATGCTCAGGAAATTCTCAAAGGACTCGATCATAAGTGAGCCTCACGAACGCCAACAGAGTATTTTTTCTCAAGCCACCACAATATCACGCTGGAAATGGTGTTAAGCATCAGATAAATAAGGCCGGCCACTGCAATAAACAGGAACATGCTAGACGTTGCACGACCTGCCGTTTGCGTTACCAGAACCAGGTCAGACAAGCCGATAATTGACACCAGGGCGGTTGCCTTTAGCAAGACCAGCCAGTTATTGCCAATACCCGGCAAGGCAAAGCGCATCATTTGCGGAAACAGGATGCGACTGAAAACCTGCCTGTTACTCATGCCAAATGCCTTACCCGCTTCCAGCTGCCCTTTGGGTACCGCCAGAAAAGCGCCACGGAAAGTTTCTGCAAAATAGGCACCATAAATGAACCCGATGGTTAGCACCCCCGCCACAAATGGGTCAATTTCCAGCATGGGCAAGCCCAAGGCATCAGTAATATTATTAAGACCCATTTGAATACTGAAGAAAATAAGCAACATCAAAACCAGGTCGGGTACGCTACGTACCAGCGTTGTATAGGCCTGGGCAACCCCCTTGAACAGAAAATTCCCGAACAGTTTTGCGCTTGCCCCGATCAGCCCCAGCAAAAAAGCCACCACCAGCGACAAAAGCGCCAGCTTGATGGTTTCCCAAGTGCCGTCCAGGATCTGCCCCCCATAGCCATGCAAAAACATGTGTTTCCCTTAAAAACAAAAATGATTGAGCAACCCGGGATTGCTCAATCAAGCGACTGCTTCAATTGATTGTAATGCCACTCAGGCTTAGTGTTTATTTGGCCTGCATCAGACCGATTTCACCGGGCTGAAAATACTTGCTGGCAATTTCCGCTATTGTACCTTCTGCGGCCAGTTCATTAATGGCTTTGTTAATGGCCTCTTTCAATTTCACATCGGATTTGCGCAATCCCATGGCAATTTCATTGGTCAGGATGGGGTCACCAGACAGGACTTCTCCGACAAATTCAAAATCCTTGCCGTCGGGGGTATCCAGAAAACCGGCAATCGCATTGGGTTTTTCAAGCAAGGCGGCATCAAGACGGCCAGCCCGCAAGTCGGCATAGGTTTGTGACTGATCCTGGTAAGACACAATTTGCACGCCCCCTTTGCCCCAGGCTTTTTTGGCAAAGGTTTCCTGGGTAGTGCCCTGCAACACGCCAAGGCGTTTCCCGCTTAAGGACTCTGCAGCAGGCAGGATGCCACTGCCTTTTTTGGCAATCAGCTGGGTAGGAATGGAATACAGGGGATCGGTAAAGGCGATGACTTTTGCCCGCGCTTCGGTGGCAGTCATGCTGGAATGGATAACTTCGAATTTGCGTGCCTGAAGCGCCGGAATCAGGCCATCAAAAGATTGCTCGACCCAAACGCATTTGGCGTCCAGTTTGCCACAGATGGCATTGGCCACATCCACGTCAAACCCTTCCATTTCACCTTTGGCGTTTCTGTATTCAAAGGGCGGATAAGTGGCCTCTACCCCAATGCGGATTTCTTTCCACTCACTGGCAACGGCAAGATTGCCCATCCCAAGGACAGAACATGCCAAACCCGCAGCAATCAATATTTTTCTGATTTTCATGCCTGAATTTCCTTTACAAATTAATCAAAAACGGAAGGCAAAACAAAATTTTTCTATTCTATACAGAAGGTTTTCCTATCCGCTACAAACCGATAATAACCGCAAGACCTGTTTCTTGCCACTAGGGAACACCTTTATCCTGACTCATTATAGATGGCTTGAATTTTATGCCGGTAAAAAAGGCCGCGCATGGTATGCAAGCATATTGCTCCACAGACATGTCCCTTGCGCCGTCAAGACAAGGCCAAGAAGCGGGGCACTGGCCGCAATCTGATACACTGTGATTTTTCTGGTTTTCATTCCCGTTTGTTTTTCTTTGCCGCCTTACACCATGACCCTTTCTTCAGAATCCGGCCAGCCAGCAGTCTGCCCCTTTGTCACCCCCATTCACCCGATCCAGCTGGAAGGTTTTGGCGTTATTCTCCAGCCCATGCGACTGGCCCACGCAGAAGGCCTGAAAAATGCTGCCAGTGATGGTGAACTTTGGAACCTGGTGTATACCTCGGTACCCGAACCGGGCCAGGAAACCGCGTATATTGAAGCTGCCCTGAAAGGTCAACAAGATGGCCACATGCTGCCGTTTACCGTCCTTGAAGCCAAAAACAAAAAAATAATCGGCACCACCCGCTATCACGATATTGTTGCCGATATTGCCCGGCTTGAAATTGGCTATACCTGGTATGCCAAATCCTGGCAACGCACCCATGTGAATACCGCCTGCAAATACCTGTTGCTGTTTTATGCCTTCCAAAGCCTGCAGGCCAATGTCGTGGGCTGGCGTACCGACACCCTCAACCACACTTCACAAAACGCCATCGAAAGGCTGGGCGCAAAAAAAGACGGCGTGTTGCGCGGCCACGCAAGGCGTCGTGACGGCTCTGTCAGGGATACGGTCATGTACAGTGTCACCCGTGAAGAGTGGTCTGCCATCAAAAAAGCACTGAAAGAAAAACTGGCCGCCTTCAATAAAAACAACCCGGCCTGAATCCCATTATTGGCCTCATGGGGTGGGCACCCATGCATGACCACTCCATGAGGCTCCAAAAAGGCATACCCCTTGAAAGACCTGCTCATCTCATTATTGCCAATTTGTCTGTATCTGGTTCTTGGCCTGTTAATTGGAAAAATCCTGCCTGCCACCCAGTCAGCCCGTTTGGCCCGCCTGATTACGCCTTTTGTCTGGCTGCTGCTGTTTGCGATTGGCTACAAGTTTGGCCTGCAACTGGAAAACCTGCAAAACGTAACGCAAATCCTGGGCATTGCCATGGCCTATGCGCTGGGTACTACGGTTTTTTCTTTTATTGGTTTATGGATGCTCTTTCCAAAAGGCCCCAAAAACACTGCCGAAGCCACCTCTGACTTTGGCATTTGGCATGTGGTTTGGGAGTGTGGCATTGCCTTTGCCTTTATATTGGCGGGTATTGGCCTGGCCAAGCTGTTGCTAATGGCCCAACTCAATACCGAACTGCTGCCTTCGGTTGAAACTTTCCTGTACATATTGCTGGTGCTCATTGGCATAGACCTGGTCAACGCCCCCATTTCCTTCAAGTTCCTGCAATTCAGGACCATTGCCACGCCAATCGTGGTTATTCTGTTTTCACTGTTTGGCGGTGCCTGCGTTGCCTGGTTAATGGATATGGATATCCGTAATGGCCTGGTCATGTCTGCCGGCTTCGGCTGGTTCTCACTGTCTGGTGTCATGGTTACGGCCCGTCTGGGGGAATTCTACGGTGCCACGTCCCTGATGACTGACCTGTTCAGGGAATTGCTCTCTATCGTAGTGCTGTTTTTTCTGGGCGCGCGCCACCCGGTACCTGCCATCGGCACTGCCGGGGCTACGGCTCTGGACACCACCCTGCCCATTATCAAGAAAATGTCGGGCAACCATTACATTGCCACCGCCATTTTCAGCGGAGCGGTCCTTAGCCTTGCAGCCCCCTTCCTGCTGGCCTGGCTGCTTACAATGTTCAATTAATCCAGCAGGGCCCAGGCCTGTTCCACCTGTACGCAAACCTTGCGTTCAAGCTCCAGACGCGTCGGATGAAAAAAACCAAGTTCCTGTCCATCCTGCAGGCGAGCGGTATATTTATAACGCTCGCCTTTGAAAACACGGCTTAGCACCTTTACCTCAATCCCGTTTTCCACCACCCTGGCGTGCTCGGGCCTTACCAGGATGGCCTGCCGGGTTGATCCCAGTGAAGAAGACAGCAATTGCATGACTTCCGGGCCCGACAAAAGACGGTTATCCGTGTTGCGATGCACATAAAGGATCGAACCCTGCCCAATGAAACGCGCCACCCAGGTGTTTTGCGGATACTGGTACAGCTGCTCGGGCGTATCCCATTGCTCCAG
>JAVESC010000065.1:0-15020 GCA_034006805.1 Advenella sp. | reverse complement strand
TGAGGAATAGCGTGAAATCGTTACAAAACGTCGTCAATGAGGCGATGACGGGGTTGGAGCAGCCACCCGTGACCGCCAGCGCTTATTCGCAGGCGCGGTATAAACTGAAACACACCGCCTTTATCGAGCTTAACCAGGCCGCCGTCGTGCAAACGCATTACGGTGATGGTGATTACCTGCACTTCTGGGACTTGCGGGTACTGGCGGTCGATGGTTCCAGGATCACCCTGCCGGACAATCAAGCCATGCGCGAAGCATTCGGTACTATTGCTTGGACGAACGGCAAGGCAGCGGACCTGCAGGGCGAACGGCCTTATGCCCAGGCCTCGGTGTTGTACGACGTACTGAACCGGATCGCCCTGGACCCCCTCTGTCAGACTAGTTGTCCGATATTTTGATTTTTACATTTTATCCATTTGAGGGAGCGGATAGAGTTTTTCAATATCATCCTACAGTCCTGACCTTAAAGCGCAGATCGTTAAAAAATGATGCCGCCGAATAACCAGAGTGTTGCCCAAGTGAGCGTCAAGCTCGGCATTGAGTGCAGCCTCTATCGTAATCTTGGGCAGTATCTGGCTGAATTCATTCAGGTCCTTTTCGGTCTTCAAGCCTTTGGCTGCTTCACGAGCAAACGCTTCCAGTTTCTTTTTGTCCAGCTACTCATCCGTGAGCGAAAATCCATATAGAAAGCATCTATTTTCTATACATATTACCTGCAACATGTATAAAAAAACAGATTTTCTATACACATTACCAGCAACATGTATAAAAAAACCGTTTTTCTATACATATCATCTGTAACATATATAGAAAAACCCATTTTTTTATATATGTGGAGTTCATAGTGACACCGATTACGCCCCTTGAACATTTAAATGCAGAACGATTCGATACTCCTCTCATCCTAAAGAAGCTCACAAATAGCAGCCGTTATCTTGCTGAACTGAAAGGCGTGGCCGCCTCTATCCCAACATTGATGGCGGGGCTTGAACGCTTCATGAACGATCCTGACCTGATGCCAGTAGATCCGCTTATTAAAATGGCCCTTATCCACCACCAGTTCGAAAGCATTCACCCATTTTATGACGGAAATGGACGAACCGGTCGAATTGTCAACGTACTTTATCTAGTCAAAGAGGGGCTGCTAGATATTCCTGTGCTGTACCTGAGTCAGCATATTGTACGAACAAAAGCCGATTACTATCGATTATTACAGGCAGTGCGCGATGATGATGCATGGGAAGAATGGGTACTGTACATGCTTGAGGCGGTGGAACAAACAGCGCTAAAAACAATCCATACTGTACAGGCCATAAAAGCGGCTTTGATGGATTACAAACATCGAATTAGGGAGACGCACAAATTCTACAGCCAAGACCTAATCAATCACTTGTTTATTCACCCCTACACCAAGATTGAATTCCTGCAAAATGAGCTTGGTATTTCGCGTATAACCGCCACCAGGTACTTGGATGCGCTTACTCAGGATGGTTTTCTGGTAAAGCACAAGGTTGGACGCAGCAATTACTATGTGAACCAAGCATTAAACCAGATTCTTTTGAACTAACAAGAGAAATGAGATGGGGATATTTATGGGGCATTTAGCCTGATAACCTGTTCCAGCTTGCATTCCATCCAATATTGAACGTATTTCCCCCCCCCTGATTTATGCTATATTGCGGTAAATCATCCTGATTAACCAGATTATCCCTCACAATAAAGTATATTTTTTATAGCATCAGGATAAACAGCTCCCATGGATTACCAGCAACTTGTCTCATTACGCCAGCTTCACCCTGCCTGGCGGTTGCTGCGGGCCGACAACGCCCCCTTGATTATCAGCTTTCTGCAACAAGCTTTTGTTGGCCCCAACCAGCGCAGCCTTGAGCAAGCAAACCTGGCCTCAAAACTGGATGACCTGATTTACAATCTGCAACAGAGTCTTGGCCAAACCCTGTTCCCGCGCGCTGCCAATGCCTATTTGGATGACTGGGCCGACAACAGCAATGGCTGGTTGCGCAAGTTCTACCCGCCCGGTAGCGACGAGGCCCATTATGAACTTACTGCCGCCGCAGAAAAAACCATTGAATGGCTAAGCAGCCTGGGCAAGCGCCAGTTTGTTGGCACCGAGTCCCGCTTGATGAGCATTTTTGATTTGCTGCGCCAGGTGGTGGAAGGCAGTGAAACCGATCCTGACACACGGATTGCCGAACTGGAAAAACGCAAAGCGGCACTTGATACCGAGATTGCCAGAATCAAGGCCGGCCAGATAGACCTGATGGATGCAACCCGAGTACGTGAACGTTTTCTGGCGATCAACGACAGCGCCGATAGCCTGTTGGCCGATTTCCGTGAAATTGAACAAAACTTCCGCGACCTGGACCGTCAGGTACGTGAACGCATAGCCACCTGGGAAGGTGGCAAGGGTGCCCTGCTCGAGGAGTTTTTTGGAGAACGCGATGCCATTGCCGATTCAGATCAGGGACGCAGTTTTCGCGCTTTCTGGGAATTCCTGATGTCACCCTCACGCCAGGATGAGTTATCGGGCTTATTGCAAAAAATCTTTAACATGCCACCAGTACAAAGCCTGGAGCCGGATCGCCGCCTGCTGCGCATTCATTATGAATGGCTCAAAGCCGGTGAAGCGGCCCAACGCACGGTGGCACGCCTGTCCGAACAGTTACGCCGCTATCTTGATGACCAGGCCTGGTTGGAAAACAAGCGCATAATGAATTTGCTGCGTGACATTGAAGCCAAGGCATTAAGTCTACGCCAGCAACCACCAGAAAAAGAAATCATCAGCCTGGATGACGTGCGGGTAGAAATGAACCTGCCACTGGATCGCCCCTTATACTGCCCGCCGCTGAAACCACGCATAGATACGCAACTTTTGCTTGAAGGGACAAGCGATAACGATGCCGATGCGCTGTTTGGCCAGATCCATGTTGATAAATCCCGCCTGCAGGAAAACCTGCGCCTGGCGCTGCGCCAGCAACCGCAAATCAGCCTGGGCGACCTGCTGCATCACTATCCGCTGCAACAGGGTCTGGCCGAACTGGTTACCTGGCTTGAGCTTGCCACCACCCATAGCCGCTGCGTCCTTGATGAACACCACACCCAATTAATCAGCTGGCATGATGAGCAAGGTGTACAACGCCGCGCAAGTGTGCCTTTGATTATTTTCAGCCATTGAACTGCCCATGACCACTATTTTTTCTACCAGTTTATCAACCCTTTTAATCAACCTGTTCAAGGGCGTACTTTATCGTGATGATGACCAGCCGGGCTGGCAAAACCTGATCGAACAACAGGCCGCCGTACGCGACTATATCCAGCTTTTGGGCCTTGAACTGATTCTTGACGAAGCCGAAGGTTATGCCTATCTGCGCCAATCCCGGCAAGAAGATGAAGACGGTAAAAGCGCCATCCCCCGCCTCATTCCACGCCGTCAATTAAGCTACCCTGTCAGCCTGCTGCTGGCTTTGCTACGCAAGCGTCTGGCCGAGTCGGACGCAAACAGCAGCGATGCCCGTCTTATTCTTTCACGAGACCAACTGGTAGAGCTGATACGCCTGTTCCTGCCCGAAAACAGTAACGAAGCCCGGCTTATTGACCGCATCGACAGCCACATCAGCAAAGTGGTTGAGCTGGGTTTTCTGCGCAAGCTAAAGGGCCAGCAAGAGCCACTTTACGAAGTACCCCGAATTCTGAAAGCCTTTGTCGATGCCCAGTGGCTGAATGAATTTGACCAACGTCTGGCTGACTATGCCACATTGCACGGCGCTGAAGGAGAGCAGCAATGACAAATTCCAGCCATTCATCCATGCTTGACTTTGCCGACAGCGACGAACGTGCCGGGTTTCGCCTGCACAACATTGAAGTGTACAACTGGGGAACATTCAACCAACGTGTGTGGTGCTTTCCTGCCAATGGCGACAATGCACTGTTAACGGGTGATATTGGTTCCGGCAAATCAACCCTGGTAGATGCCATTACCACCTTGCTGGTGCCAGCGCAAAAAATTGCCTACAACAAGGCTGCCGGTGCTGAGGCAAAAGAACGAACCCTGCGCTCTTATGTGCTGGGCTACTATAAATCCGAGCGCAGCGACTCGGGATTAAACGCCAAGCCGGTTGCCCTGCGTGACCACAACAGCTATTCGGTGATTCTGGGGCACTTCTACAACGAGGGTTACGACCAGCACGTCACGCTGGCCCAGGTATTTTACATCACCGAAAACCGGGGACAGCCGGAACGCTTTTATGTGGTCGCCGACAAGCACTTAACCATTACCGAACATTTTGCCCACTTCGGCAATGACCTTAACAGCTTGCGCAAACGCCTGCGGGCAATGCAGGATGTTACCCTGAACACCAGCTTTAATGCCTATAGTGCCGCTTTCCGCCGGCGCTTTGGCATTAACAACGATCAGGCTCTGGAATTATTCAGCCAGACAGTCTCAATGAAATCGGTGGGCAACCTGACCGATTTCGTTCGTGAGCACATGCTGGAAGAATTTCCGGTTGAAGAACGTATCCAGGCATTAATCCAGCATTTTGATGACCTGCATCGCGCCCACGAAGCGGTGCTTAAGGCCAAACAGCAAATTGCCTTGCTGCAGCCGCTGGTACAAAATTGTGAACGTCACCAACAGGAATCTGCCGAGCGTCAAACACAAGTGGGCTGCCGGGAAGCACTGGCCCCCTGGTTTGCCGGGCTCAAAGCCGGGTTGCTGGAAAAACGCCTTGACAACCTGGCCCAGGACCTTACCCGCCTGCGAGAACAACAACGCAGCTTGCAAGAACAGCAACAACAGGGCCAGTCACAGCGTGATGAACTGACCCGTGCCATTGCCCAAAACGGAGGTGACCGGCTGGCGGCCATCAAGGAAGAAATCAGTCGTGTACAAAACGAACAACAGCGTCGCCTGCATGCTGTTGAACGCTATAACAAACTGGCACAAAAGCTGGGGCTGCCATTAGCCGGCAACGCTGAACCGTTTCTGGCCACCCGCCAGGCTTTACCGGACCTGAACGAGCGCTGTCGCGAACAGCGCGACACAGCCCGGAATGAGCAAACCGAAACGGCTGTCACATTGCTCAACCTGCGCCGGCAGCATGAGCAACTTGATACCGAATTGACTTCTTTGCGCCAACGGCGTTCCAACCTGCCCGCACGAATATTGGATATTCGCACCCGGCTGTGTACCGAATTGGTACTTGAAGAAAGCAAATTACCCTTTGTTGGCGAATTATTACAGGTACGTGAAGATGAACGTGACTGGGAAGGGGTCGCAGAACGCCTGCTGCATAACTTCGGCTTGTCGCTACTGGTGCCCGATGAGCTTTACGGCCAGGTCGCCCAATGGGTCGAACAAACACACTTGGGCGGCCGCCTGGTGTACTTCAGAATCCGGGAGCGTCGCAGTCCGCTTAATGTGGAAACCCAACACAATTCATTGGTACGGAAGCTGCAAATCAAGCCAGACACCCCTTTCTACAATTGGCTGGAAGCTGAACTGGCACGGCGCTTTGACTATACCTGCTGCGTTTCGCTGGAACAATTCCGGCGCGAAGAAAAGGCCGTTACACAAGCCGGTCAGGTTAAGTCCGGCCAGGAACGCCATGAGAAAGACGATCGTCGCCGGCTGAATGACCGCACCCAATATGTTCTTGGCTGGAGCAATGAACAAAAAATTGCCGCACTGGAAAAACAGGCTGCCGACCTGCAACAACGCATCCAGCAATACGCCACACAATTGGCCGGCTTGCAACAGCGCCAGCGCGAACTTGATACGCAGCTGGAGCAGCTTGCCCAACTGTCAGTATTCGACAATTTCCAGGAACTGGACTGGCAGCCACTGCAAGTGCATATTCACAAGCTGGAACAGGAGCGCCAACAACTGGAAGCCGAGTCTGATACCCTGCGAGCCTTGCAGGAACAACTGCGGCAACTGGAAAACGAGTTGCATACCCTGCGTGACGCACTGGACAACAAAAACCGCGAACTGGCCAAAACCGAACAGAAGCAGGAAGATACCCAACAGGCAGCCAACGAGGCCCGGACCCAGCACCAGGCCGCCACACCTGAACTGCAGGCACATTTCAGCGAGCTGGCAACGTTGCGTGAACAGGCACTTGGCAAACATACCCTAACAGTGGATTCCTGCAACAATCGTGAACAGGAACTGCGCAGCTGGCTGCAAAGCAAGATCAATGCCGCAGACAAGCGCCTGGAACGCCTGACCCAGAATATTGTCCAGGCCATGACCGAGTACCGTACCGCCTACCCCATGGACACCCAAGAGGTTGATGTCAGCGTCAATGCCGCCAACGACTATCGCGCCATGCTTTCCAGCCTGGAAGAAGATGGCCTGCCGCAATTTGAGCAGCGCTTCAAGGACATGCTTAATGAAAACATCATTAACGAAATTGCCAATTTCCAGACCCACTTGCGCCGTGAAGAGCAGGATATCCGTGAACGCATCGACGAAATCAACCGTTCGTTACACGAAATTGACTATACCCCGGGACGATTCATCCAGCTAGAGGCACAATCAAGCGGTGATGGAGAAATCAACGCTTTCCGTAACGACCTTAAGGCTTGCACTGAAGGCAGCCTTTCCGGCAGCCAGGACGAGCAATACGCAGAAAGCAAGTTTTTACAGGTCCGCCAAATCATTGAACGTTTCCGTGGCCGCGATGGCATGAGCGAAGCCGACAAACGCTGGACACGCAAGGTTTGTGACGTGCGCAACTGGTATGTGTTTTCCGCCTCTGAACGATGGCGCGAAGACAATAGTGAACACGAGCATTATAGTGATTCCGGTGGCAAATCGGGTGGACAAAAAGAAAAACTTGCCTATACCGTACTGGCAGCCAGCCTGGCCTATCGCTTCGGCCTTGAATGGGGCGCCATCCGTTCCCGTTCATTCCGCTTTGTGGTGATTGACGAAGCATTCGGGCGGGGTTCGGATGAATCGGCCCGCTACGGTCTGGAACTGTTCCGCAAGCTTAACCTGCAACTGCTTATTGTCACCCCGTTGCAAAAGATTCATATTATTGAACCCTATGTTGCCAGTGTCGGCTTTGTACACAACGACCAGGGGCGGGAATCTATGCTGCGCTGCCTTGGCATTGAAGAGTATCACGAGCAAAAAGCCAGTAAGACAGCCGCATCATGAGCAAACAGAACTGGACCACACAAACTGACTTGCACAGCCAGCTGCTGCGTTTTTGGGAGAAAGGTGAGTTGTTGCGCACCCGCCTGCCCCATGCCGCAGCACTATTTCCCTTGCAGCTGCGCCTGAAAAAACCAAATAGCCAGGACATGGGCAACAACTTCGAGCAGGTTCGTCACTGGATTAACCAATTACAGCAGCTGGATAAGCGATACCGGCTGGCGTGGAAAGAAATCAACCACCGCCAGCTGGGGCGCAATCACATCCCTGATCAAGTCTGGATTGAACAGCCTGAAGATGCCCTGGGGCTGCTTGGCCAACAACGTACTGCACAACAGTTTGACCAGCTGGTAGCAAACACGCTGGACGATTTCCCCGAGCTGCTGCCCTGGCTGGAAAAACACCCCTTGCTTGCCCTGGAACATGCAGCCAGCTGGCACAAGGTGCTTGCCGTGCTGCGCTGGTTTCGCAAACATCCGCACAGTGGCCTGTACCTGCGCCAACTGGATATTAGCGGTGTGGACACCAAATTCATTGAACAGCGTCGCGGCTTATTGAGCAAACTGCTTGATTTGGTATTACCGGCCGGGCATATAGATGAACAATGGCGTGGTGCCGATGGTTTTACCCGGCGTTATGGCTTGCAAGACAAACCGCTACGGGTACGTTTGCGAATACTGGACAGCAAACTGGCTATTGCCGGCCTGACTGACCTGGAACTGCCGGTCGCGCAACTTGCCCGTCTGCACCTGCCGGTGCAAAAGGTATTTGTTACTGAAAATGAAATTAACGCCCTGGCCTTCCCGGACCAGCCTGGCGCCATCCTGCTATTCGGCCAGGGTTATGCCCTGAATACGCTGGGCCAGATCCCCTGGCTAGCCCGGCTGCCACTTTACTACTGGGGCGATATTGACACCCACGGTTTTGCCATTCTTAACCGCCTGCGCAGCCACCTGCCGCATACCCAATCACTGCTTATGGATACAGCCACCCTGCTGCATCACCACGAAATGTGGGGGCAAGAGCCGGAAGATAAACGCTGCACCAGCGAACTGCCACTGCTGACCGACAGCGAGCAAGAACTGTATAGTGCACTGCGTGATAATACGTTGCAAACCCCAAGCGGGCAATCAGTAAAAAACCTGCGTTTTGAACAAGAACATGTACGGTTCGCTTGGCTGCAAAATCATCTGACTGATTACTGACCTTTATATAGTTTTATCAAATCCCCAAAAGCCTGCCCCTTGAATTTTGGATCATCAAGCAATGATTCTGTGCACCAGTTTCCATAATCATCAGGATTCAATAAATTGTTCTTCTTTAAAAGAGGCTTGATTTTGGTTTTACAATCAGCTGAAAGACCAGGAACAGATTTATTCAACAACGTCAGGAACAACCCTTCCACGCAAGGAGTATTTCCTATTAAAACTATCCCCAGTTTTTCTGCCTGTGCCAAGAGTGCTTTTGTCCAAGCTATATCCGTATCCATAAATACAGCGACCTTATCATAATCAGCAGTTCTGCAACAGCGTTTCGCATAATCAAAAACATGCTCCGGCCCTTTGCCATGTGCATTTCTCACAGTCACCTTAACGGTATTTTTACCCTGGCAATAGACTCGTTTCAGATAAGTTAAAAATGCCCATTCAGTATCCCCCTCTCCTACAATCAACAAGGTCTTTCTCTGCTGGATTTTTTTTCTCATTGTTATATCTCCGGCACGCCACCATAAGTACCCGCCATATACTTGGCATAAAAGTTATCATCAGAGCGCACGCCCTCAATATCATCCAAACGCCACGCTTCAGTATTCAAACCCTTATTTTTTTCAACCAATATAATTTGTTCTTTATGCAACATATTTAAAATTTCATGACTATGCGTAGAAAAAATAATTTGGGCATTATATGGATTGGTAACAGGTGAAAAGAACAAATCCAGGATAGCGCCCAGCATATGTGGATGCAGATCGCTTTCCAGCTCATCTATCACTGCAAGGCCACCGTTTTGCAGAATTGGCAAAATTTTACCTAGCAACACAAAAGCTGACTTGGTACCACCGGACTCTTCCCACAGTATCAATTCATAGTCCTTGCCATCTATATAATGCACACCAAATGGCAAATATATGGTTTCTTTATTGCCATCGGCATCGGTCACCTTATGTTCTTTAATCGTCACACCTGACAAACCCAAATCCCACTGGGAAAGCAAGCGACTCATTTGCTCTTTAATTTGATCCTGTTGATAAAACAAACCAGCCGCATTTACTAACTGCGTTGAGGCATTAAAATTGTATTTACCCAACATTGTCAGGTTAGTTTCAATATTTAACCGGGAAAGCCGTAAGGCAAGAGGTTGGTTATATTGTGCGGCTGTCGCAATTAACGAAGCGTTCTTTCTTACCTTTTCTGCTTCTTTTTTATCAAAATCAAAGTCTTCTTTTAATTTGATTAGGTACTTTTGAGCAACCGCATCCCAATCCCGTTTAAAAACATAAACGAAACGATAGCCTTTTTTATATAAAGACTCATGCATAACCTGATGCTTGGTTAATACCAAACGATATTCCCAAATACTTCCATCTATTTCAAATTCGGCCCCCAACTCTACTGGTTCATGAGAGTTAGAAAAATGCGTAGAAACAGGAATTTCCGCATCTGGGGCCAACCCCATAAAGGAGTCACCAACAAACCAGTTTAAAAATGCCAAAGATTTCAGGATATTTGTTTTACCGCTTGCATTAGCGCCAACAAATGCCAGGATCTTGCTTGCTTTTTTCTGATCCAGCGTGGGAATGGAACGAAAATCTGCAGGCGTTTGTGCATTCAGCAGCAAAGAAACCTCCAGCTCTTCTTTTATTGAATAAAAATTCTTAATCCGCAGTCTTCGCAACATAGATTTACCTTGAATGCAAAAAATTTAATTAAACTTGCTATTTATTTATAATGAAAACCTAAAATTAACAAATTTTTGTTATTTTTATAACTTCATGGTTATTTATTTCTTAATTAAATCATATAAAATAAAATACATCAAGCTCAATAACCACCTTGAAGCCCCCCGATTATTCTGATACAGGGGCGCTATAGGGTTTAATACACCTGACATTTTTTGACGCATGCTCATAGGCCTTATGACGCACGTCCCAGATTTCAACCGCATGCTGGATATTTAACCAAAACTCGGGTGTATTACCCAGCGCGGCAGCCAGCTTGATAGCCATAGGGGCTGTCAGCACACCCTTATCATGCACGATACGGCTTAAGGTATTTCTATGCACCCCCATCGCCTCTGCCAACTCGCGAATTTCTATTTTCATAGGATCAAGAAACTCTGTCATTAACATTTGCCCAACCGTTATGGGGCGACGCTTTGTATATCTCATCATTCTTACCTGTATTGGCTAATACACATGCGGGTCCAGATATGTTTCCAGCGCACAACTGTCATGCCAGCGAAAAATCAGCCGATATTGTTTATTTACCCTAATTGAACACCACCCTGAAAAATTTCCCTGCAAATGCTCAAAATGATTGCCCGGAGGAATTCTCAAGTCCAATTCATGTGTGGCAGCATCTAAAATCTGAAGCTTCCGATAAAGTGCATTTTCAATGGAATTTGGTATTTTTTTGTGCCTTATATCTTCTTCATAAAAAGCTTCAAGCCACTTGTCCCTGAATTTAACAGCCATGATTAACAAATGCTTATAATTTATTTTATGCACAATGAGATTGTGCGTCAAGTCATAAATCAAAAGTGTAATTATGTCAGTCTTATTCCTGGTCGTTATTTAATATGCGATGGTTTTATCACTTGTGGAATTCATTATGAAAATACACAATCCCCCGCACCCAGGGGAAGTCTTGAAAGAATATCTGGAATGCTTTACCGTAACAGCAGCAGCCAAACATCTTGGGTAACCCGAACCGCACTTTCCCGAATACTGAATGGTGCGACTGACATATCGCCTGAAATGGCCTTAAGGCTGGAGGCTGCGATTGGCACCAGTGCTTGGGCTCCATATGTATTTCTACGCTAAATATCTATATGCATCCCGCGCAGGAGCAAATAAAATTTCACCGGGGGGGTGAACAAGGGGGATTTCTCTGCGTGCCATTGTCTTTTTCCTTTAATGATAGTCCACAATTTCAACATGACTGACATTGCCATTGTTCCATACAAAACAAACCCGCCACTGGTCTACACCTTAGCGTCCGCTGACCATTGTTCTGATTTGGGTTTAGATCCTGGCGCAGGGCGTCCTACTTATTTGGCGTGTTTGCGCCAATTATAAAGGGTTGCTTCACTAATGCCTTCCTGACGGGCCAGTTCGGCAACCGTCAGGTTGTAAGGGGGAAGTAATCAATCACGGATTAGAATGTATAAAACTTGTTATCTGTAGCCTTATGCACTACAATAACTTATACATAAAAAGAGCCAGTAAATGATTCTTTCTTTCAAACACAAGGGTCTTGAGCATTTTTTCAAGACAGGCAGCAAGTCTGGCATCCAGGCGGCGCATGCTGCAAAACTGGCCCGTATATTGGCTAGATTAGACAGCTCAAAGGCTGTTAATGACATGAACATTCCAGACTGGGATCTGCACTCTTTACATGGTAATTTGCTGAGTCACTGGAGTGTCAAGGTGAATGAAAATTGACGTGTCACTTTCGTTTTTGAAAGCGGACATGCTGAAGTAGTTGATTATCAAGATTATCATTAAAGGAAATATTATGAGGATGCATAATCCACCCCATCCTGCTTCAGTGATTAAAGAGGATATATTGCCCGAGTTGGGCTTGAGTGTGACGGTCGCCGCCAAACAATTGGGCGTTAACCGGGTTACTTTATCCAATTTGTTGAATGGCAAAGCGGCAATCAGTGCCGAGATGGCCTTGCGACTGCATGCCTGGTTGGGCAAGGACAGCCCCAGCCCGGAAAGCTGGTTGCATCAACAGGCCGACTATGATCTTTGGAAAGCATCGCAATCGGTTGATTTGCATGTTTTATCAGCCAAAAACAAGACTTGGTGAAATGACGGCGAGAAAGACGCCGATACGAGTCAGTAGAGGTGTGAGTGCTGTTTATAAGTTCCAACCTAAAAATAGATTGGAACCTATTGTCGTTTTTCTACGAGGAAATTCAAGACGGCACTGACCGGAGCGTTACCAATGATGTAGCCTCAATAATTAATTTATTGTATGTTCGTTGATTTAAACATTAAATTTAACACACCATCCACATCTGTTGTATCTTTAAAAAACCTTGAATGCCTCATCCAAAATTTAAAACCAACACGTTCGCCAGATGTCTCCAGGTCATATATTGCTTGTAATGTTTTGTTGATCAAATCTTTAGCTTCTTCTGCAGACCATACATAGTTAAAAAACAAGTTGTCATCATCCAATACATGCGTGTATTCTTTACCAATGAAATCACACATCATTTGTAACAACAAAGTTACACTAACGATATCTGACAACTCAAGCATTACGAAGATCTCACCCCCAAGTTTAACCTTGTACATAATCATTCCTAAATTAGTTAATTTGGTGAGTTCAGTGCCTATATATAGGCACTGAGAAAGCCATTTTCATAAATAAAAACAGCAATGACACAAGACGCAAAATTTAATGCAGATACCTGGGCAGTGCATGAAGCATGCAACAGCCCATTGATCAGACAAAAACTAACCCTCTAATGAAAACCCGTTAAAAAACTGTTTGAACAATGCCGTTGTCTTAAATTTTGCTTCAAATAAATCAAAATGCCGGCCTACATCACGCCCTACTGACATTAATGTTCCAGCAGCATTACTCGTGCCAGCGTAGCCAGACCGCATAATATAAGCCCGACGCTCTTGGTCTGTTGCGAATAACTCATATGCCTTACCGGTTATGAACACATCAACCAAACAAACCTTTTCCCGCTCATCACCCAAGGTAAAAGGTTCCAACTCATCAACTGACAACACTGCCAATAACCCGTCTTTTTTCCCTGCAACAATTCGTTCTATATCCTTTATGCTCCGTCCGAATAAATCAAATTCACGAATAGAAAAAGGAAAACAATAAGCATTTGCTGTCGCTGATTGACAATCTGTATTTTTCAATAGCCAATCAATGAAAGCTCTTCTACCATCCGTTTTTTCTTCTTTACGAAAATTCAGATAATACTGAATTATTTTACTAAACGAATGTCCTGTTGGCACCCAATTACCGCTCCTTCCGGCTGTCTCCCGGGTTGCAACTCTATTAGCGGCCGTCTTAACAACTTCCTCTGCCCCAACGCCTTCCTCAGTGACTTCCGTTTCACTCTGTGTATCAAACCGGGGCGTTACCAATACCGCATCTTCTTCTGATTCTGCACCAAAACAACGCAAATCATAGCCAATAACAAACAAACATGCCTCAAAAGCGTGGCAGCGAGCAGGCAACGCTCCCTGATTTGCAAACCAGTCGGTACGCTCAAGCAACTCCCGTATAATCCAGCCTAAACGTACTTGCCAACGAGCCCACTCTTCGTATGTTATGCGTGAAAATTGTGGTGATAACAAACCATTCGGCATATCTCCAGGATTACGAATTTGATTCCCTCTGGCTGCACCTGAGGGAAATTGAGACATTGGCCGACCATGGTTATTTTGCTGGCGATACAAAGAGTACAGCATTCCCATGGCCGCCCCCACCCTGCTGTCATAAATCGGACTTCCTGTTTTATCCAACAGTGAGTGAATTTTTGTCAGGCCAGAATCAAACCGTAAAATTGAGCTGCTACTCAGCGCGCGCAAATCAGTCTGATCACTATCAAGAACCAGCAGTTGCTCAACGGAACGCAAGTAAGCAATCAATTCCATGTTGTTTGCCAACCTGTGTAAAAAAGGAATGGCACCCCGTACCCCACCCCATTTAAGAATTTGCAGGCAAGCGGCCAAGGTTTGCGTTTCGTCATTATTATCAATAGCCTCAATAAGCCAGGCACGCAGTTTACCCAATGATTCTTTTGTCTCAAGCCAAGTACTTGATATCACAATAGCACCATTATTGTCACGCCATGAAGAAGACCACCGATAATGCTGCAAGACCTGCTCAAAACCGTTAACATTGACTTGCAATCCACCCAATACAAATTTACTAGGCCTAAAATTTAAGTTAAATTGCAATAAGGGTAAATTACTTGCCAACCATTCAATAAAGCCAGCCACTTCTGCTTGAGCTAAAAAATTCTTTCGTTGCATTAAAAAAAACTCACATGAAAAAAATGTAAAAAATATCTACTAAAATAATAAAATATTTTCTTAATTTATTAAAGAGAATATTTTTTGACCAATATCTGTATCCATCAGGTAAACCCACCTTGAGTCAGTCCCACTGAATACGAGAAGATCATGTCCACGATAATTAAGGGCGGGATTGGCTCGTTGAGCCTGTTGGTACAGTTCGTGGCGAGCCCGTAGGATGCCCTCATCCCGACCGATACGGCGCCACCGTCATCCACCCCGTAAAAAGCCATCCTCAAGGAGACAGTTGAACTTTCATAAACGACAGAAAAAACATTGTTTTAAAATGGATTTTCCTTAACTTAATGACAGTGATGCGGAGCATGGGAATGAGCCGGAAAATACCTGTGAAAACAGTGACAACTCTCCTGACACAGGGGGAGGCTGAGAGCGGTGAATGTGCAGCTCAACTGCTTCAACGTTGTTTGTTACGTGAGCAATGCCTGCATCAACCCCTGATTCTGCATTCAGACAATGGGGCACCGATGAAAGCACAAACCATGAAGGCCAAACTCGAAGAATTAGGCGTCTTGCCTTCCTACAGTCGTCCCCGTGTCA
>JAVESC010000064.1:0-15260 GCA_034006805.1 Advenella sp. | reverse complement strand
TGCAGGGTGGTGGAGCGCTGGGTGCTTATCAGGCCGGGGTCTACCAGGGCCTGAATGAAGCGGGTATCAAGCCCAATCATATTTCCGGCATCTCTATTGGTGCCCTGAATACGGCCATTATTGCCGGGAACCCCCCTGAGGATCGCGTTGAAAAACTGCATCAATTCTGGGAAACCATCTGCCAGCCCAATCTGGGCCTGTCCATGTTGCCGTTTTTTGAGCAGGGTTTGTTCAATACGCATGACTGGTTCAAGATTGGTCTTGGCAATATGTATGGGTTAAGTGCCATTCTTGATGGTCAGAACGGCTTTTATAAACCCCGTATCCCGCCACCGGCCATGGTGGGGCATGGTACGCCTGAACAGGCCAGTTATTACGACGCTTCGGCCCTTAAGCAGACGCTTGAAAAATTCTGCGATTTTGACCGCATCAACAGCAACAAATGCGATACTCATGTGTCGGTGGGCGCAGTGAATGTCCGTACCGGCAACTTTGTTTATTTTGACAATGAATGCCACACACTGCGGGCCGAGCATTTCATGGCTTCGGGGGCACTGCCGCCGGCCTTTGCCCCAGTAGAAATTGATGGCGATTATTACTGGGACGGGGGCATTGTTTCCAACACGCCCTTAACCTACGTGCTGGGTGCAAAACCAAGCCGGGACACCCTGGTGTTCCAGGTTGACCTGTGGAGTGCCCGTGGACATGTTCCGAAAAACATGGGAGAGGTTAATGACCGGCAAAAAGAAATCCAGTATTCCAGCCGGACCCGTATGCTGACCGATTACTGGCAACAGGTTCAGGAAATGCGCCATGCCATTGGCAAGTTGCTTGAACTGGTGCCCCATGAAAAACTGGCCAAAAATGGTTCACTGGACCGGCTTAAAGAACTGGCTGACCGGCCCAATTACAATGTGATCCAGCTTATTTACCGTGACCGCCCCTACGAAAGCCATAATAAAGATTATCAGTTTGGCCTGGCCAGTATGAAAGACCATTGGCAATCGGGGCTGATTGATATCCGTGAGACCCTGGCCAAGCCCGAATTCCTGGCCATGCCAGACGATGAAATCGGTTTCGTGTCACATGACGTTCACCGGGATGAAGTGTATGTTCCCAAGGAGGCACAGTCTACATGAGCTCATCGCCTTATCGCAGCCTGCCCTATTTGCTGCTAACGGTGCGTGAAGCACTAATGGTGCATTTTCGGCCCCTTTTGCATGCAGAAGGCCTGACCGACCAGCAATGGCGGGTACTGCGTGCCTTGGGTGAACAGGAGCCCATGGCGCCTAACCAGCTTTCCAGTGTTTGCATGTTACTGGGCCCCAGCCTGACCCGAATGCTTACGGGCATGGAGCAGTCGGGCCTGATCAGCCGTAGTCGCTCGCGCCAGGACCAGCGGCGGCAGGAAGTTTACCTGACCGAAAAAGGGCAGGCTTTGCTGGCCCGGATCAAGCCGCTTATTGAAAACCAGCATAATGCGCTGGAAGAAAGCATTGGCAAGGATCTGATGGACAGGATTTATAAAGATCTTGACAGCCTGCAGGAAAAAATTCCACAGGAACCGCTTGTCAGGAAAAAAGACGCTTTATGATACGTAAGCAAAAATACTGTTTTACGCCGTATTTTTGCTTGTGCCATTTTTTAATATGACTATCGGTTTTTAACATGAGCTGGAGCGCTAAACTCAAACTGCATCACCTGAAAATTCTGGTGGCGCTGGCCGAACAGAAAAACCTGACTCGGGTGTCTGAACTCATGAATATGACCCAGCCAGCCCTGTCAAAATGGCTGTCGGGCCTGGAAGAGGAAATCGGCATGCCTCTGTTTGAACGGCACAGTAAAGGGATCCGGCCCACAGCAGGTGGTTTGCTGGTGGTCAAGCATGCACGTCGTTTACTTAATGAACTGGAACGATCCTCCAAGGATATCAAGCTTTTCAAGCAAGGCATTCAGGGGTCGCTCATGATTGGCAGTTCGCCGGTGGCCACCGATGTGGTTTCAAAGGCCGTGCTGGCCCTGCTTAAAGACTATCCCAATGTTCATGTGCGCATTCTGGAAAACGTCATGACGCCGTTACTGGAACAACTGGTGTCGGGGCATATTGATGCCGTTATTGGCCGCGTGGGCGGCAATGCCCTGCAATTGCCCCTGAATTATAAAGTGCTTTATACCGAACCCATCTGTTTTGTGGCCAGGCCGGGGCATCCCCTGGCAGCCCAGAAAAATATTGATTGGGCGCAGTTAAGCGATTATTACTGGATTGTCTGGCCTACCGGCACCCCCATCAGAAGCAGTATTGACCATGCGCTAGTTGACTTGGGCATGATGATGCCAGCCAATCATGTTGAATCGGGCTCGATGAGTGCCACCGTGCGCATGGTGCAGGCTAGCGATATGGTGGGTATTTTGTCGCAGCGTCTGGCTGAAAGCTTTGCCAGTGAACAGCAGCTGGTTATTCTGGATTTGCCTAAAATTGAGCAAAAGGGCAGTGTGGGTATTTTCTGGCGCCAGAACGAACCGCCATCAGATACGCTAGAGGCCTTTTTGGGGCATTTGGTAGAAGCAGCTCATTCATAAGAGGAAGCCTGCTTTTCCTTACGCCAACTGTGCCCACGCTGGGTTGTAAGCAGTAAAATTTCCCTCTGTGTGTCCACGCAGGGTGTAAGCAGTAAAATTCCCCTCTGTGGAGGGGTGGCAGGCGAAGCCTGACGGGGTGGTGCTTTCCTCATCCCGGTTCCAAACTCATGAACAGGTCCCAAAAAGTTGGACACCTATTCAACTTATTGGGATCAGTTCACGCCAGCGAGGGCACGGGATTCTTATTGATGCCGCATCAAGCAGTAGCTGGCGCGATGTAATCGGGCTGGTTTTCTGGTGCTGCTGCCTTGAAGGCAGGCATTGACGTGCAATGCTCATACACTTTCATGCAACGTGGATAGGCGCTCATATCGCATTTCATGCGAATGGCATTGGCCAGTTGTGGAATCAGGCAGCAATCGGCCAGGGTAGGCGTATCGCCAACGCAGAAATGGCCAGCACCTGCTTTTTCAAGCAAGGCCTCTATGCTTTGCAGGCCTGTTGCAATCCAGTGCGCGTACCAGGCCTGTTTTTGCTCTTCATTAAGCTGAAGGTCTTTGCTTAAGTATTTCAGGATACGCATATTGTTAACAGGGTGGATATCGCAAGCAATGCCATAGGCAATTTCCAGCACCAGGGCTCGCTGTGCCGCTGGCTCAGGAATAAGCGGGGCAACGGCGGGGTATTTCCGGTCCAGATAATCAATAATTGCCAGTGACTGGCCAATAGAACCTTCAGGAATATCCGCCAGTGCCGGAACCAGGCCCATTGGGTTCAGTTTGCAAAAATCAGGTTCGTTCTGTTCACCAACACGAATATTAATGCCTTCGGTTTCATACTGGACGCCTTTCAGGGCCAAAGCAATACGGACACGATAAGACGCGGAACTATTGAAAAAGCTGTAAAGTTTAGTCATTGTTTATCTTTCTTGATGGGTTAATGCCGTTTGGCTGATGCAGAAGATACCCCTGCAACAGGTGGTATCTTCCGGTTTTATAATGGTGCATTACGAATAAAAACAAAGCGTTTTACGATACATTGGCGGGGGTCGTAATCATTGAGGCATTAGCGCTTGCCCGTTTTTGTTTGGCCAGCGAGAAGGCGTACAGCACCAGGATGCACGAAGCGGTAATTAACGCGGGAAATGCCAGTGCCTTGAAAATAGTGGTAAATTCATAACCCCATGAAATCATGGTGCCGCCGGCAAACGCGCCAAAGATGGCACCGCAACGTCCGGCCGCATTGGCCCAGCTAACACCGGTTGCCCGGCACTCGGTGGGATACAAAATGGCAGACAAAGAGTTGAACCCAACCTGTGCGCCACTAATACCCACACCGGCACCAAAAATGCCCAGCACCAACAGCGGAATATTACTGGTAGAAAAGCCAATAAGCGCAATGAAACCGGCACCCAATATATAACTGGTAATTAATACTTTATAAGGGTTGCGTTTGTCCATCAGGCTGCCCAGGTAAATGGCGCCCAGCGTACCACCAATCTGGAAGGCAGCGGTAATCCAGGAAGCTTTGGACAGTTCGACGCCAATACTGCCAAGAAGGGTGGGTACCCAGCTGGAAAACAGGTAAATAATCAGGAAGCTCATGAAGAAAGCCAGCCATAATACCGCCGTTACCATGATCAGGCCGGGCTGGAACAGGGCGGTAACCGCACTTTTGCCGGTTTTGATCTCGTCTAAATGGAAGACCGTATTAGGGTAGGCTTTGCCGGTAATTTTGCCCATGAAAGCGGCAATGCTTTCAGCCGGTTCATTTTTGCTAACCCGATAGCGGGGAGACTCATCCAGGAAGAAGTAAAGCACAATAACCAGTGCCAGCGGCAGTACACCGCCCAGCACCAGAATACCGTGCCAGTCAACCAGGTGCAGCAATTGTGCGGTTAGTACCCCACCCAGGGCTGAACCCAGCGTAAACCCACAAAACATAATGGTAACCAGGGCCGAGCGACGACGGGTAGGCAGAAATTCGGACGTCATGGTAATGGCGGTAGGCATGGCGCCACCCAGGCCGATGCCGGTTAAAAACCGCAGGAAAGCCAGGGTTTCCATATTGGGAGAAAAGGCCGACAGCAGGCTCATCAGGCCAAAAAAGAAAACGCTGAATATCAGGATTTTTTTGCGTCCCAGGCGGTCTGCCAACGGGCCAAAAATAATAGCTCCAATGGTCAGGCCAATAAGACCGGAAATGAACAGGGGGGTTAGCTGGGGCTTGCTTAATCCCCAATCGGCCACAATGGCTGGCGCAATAAAGCCAATAGCCGCTGTATCAAGGCCATCGGTGGCCACAATTAAAAAGCACAGCAGGATGGTTTTCCACTGGTAACGGGAAATAGGGGCATCATCAAGCGCTTTTTGGACGCTTAATGATTGGGATATATTGGACATTGGAAAGTCTCCGGAAAGAAATGCCGGGTCATTTACAATAAGTGAGAGGGTTCCCGGCAGTCTGGTGAAAACAATGCATTTTCACGTATGCTGCCACTGTAACCTGATGTGGTATTGAAAATAAAATGATATTTATAGCCTTGTTATAACTTTTATATTATAACAAGGCGGTGATATTGGCCGGGTTTTAAACGCTTACCGGGCGCTGGCAAAGGTATCGCATTGCGCGATATTGCCGCTTTCCAGGCCCCGTTTAAACCAGGTCATGCGCTGTTGTGAGGTGCCATGGGTAAATGAATCGGGCACCACATAACCCTGCTGCTGTTTTTGCAGGCGGTCATCACCCACGGCGGCTGCCGCATTGATGGCCTCATCAATATCGCCGGGTTCAATAATGTCTCCCTGACGGCGTAACTCATTGGCCCAAATGCCGGCCAGGCAATCGGCCTGTAATTCGGACAGAACCGACATGGCATTGGCCTGGCGCTGGTTGCCACGGTTACGAACCTGGTCTACCTGTTTCAGGATACCCAGGCGGTTTTGCACATGATGGCCAATTTCGTGGGCAATCACATAACCCTGGGCAAAGTCGCCATGCGCACCCAGGCGCTGCCCCATTTCCCTGAAAAAGCTTAAATCCAGATAAACCTTTTCATCGGCCGGGCAATAAAAAGGTCCCATCGCAGCCTGACCCAGGCCACAGGCGCTACGCGTAGACCCACTGTACAAAACCAGCTTGGGCTCGGGGTAAGCCCCCCATCCCTGTTGTTGGAATATCTTGCCCCAGGCATCTTCAGTGGTTTTAAGCACCTTGGCCACAAATTTGCTTTCGGCATCGCTTAAACCCTGGGTTGAACTTGTTGAATAGGTGGTTTCTTCATATTGTGAAGGGGAGTCCGAACCGGTCATTTGCAATAGCATGTTGGGGTCAACCCCAAAATACATGGCAACCAAGATAAGCACGATGGTGCCAAGACCAAATTTTTTACCGCCACCACCACCACCGCCACGGCCAAACATGCCACCATCGCCTCTGCGGCCAAACATGCCACCGCCCATTCCCGTGCGGCTGCCCCGACGGTCTTCTATGTTTTTGCTTTCGTCAGATCCATCCAAACGCATTTTATTTTCCTTGAAACCAGGGGTACCGCACCGTGCTGTGCCGCTGCATAAAAGTTTTTGTCTCATTTTAAACATAATCAGGGCAAGTCCCTTAATTTGGGTGTAAACAACTGCAAGTTTTGCGTGCTTGCAACGACGTCTTTTTTTTCCACTTAACAAGTCTGCCAACAACTTGCTGTTAAAATGGGAATCAAAACAGGACATTGCATTAATAATGAGATTAATGGGCACAATCCCTGTGATGGCGTGTTTTACCTGCCCATTGGGGCCTTACAGATTTTCTGGAGTTGTTGTTGTGGATTTTGGTCAAATAGTTCAATCAATTAGTGTGTATGCGCTGCCCCTGCTTTTTGCAATCACCCTGCACGAGGCGGCCCATGGTTATGCCGCCCAAAAATTTGGTGACCACACCGCATTTATGCTGGGAAGAATCAGCCTGAACCCGGTTAAACATATTGATCCTGTAGGCACCATTATTGTGCCTTTGGCCATGGCCCTGCTTAATACCGGCTTTATTTTTGGCTGGGCCAAGCCGGTACCGGTTAACTTCAACAATTTGCGCAACCCTAAAAAGGACATGATCTGGGTGGCTGCTGCCGGGCCCGGTGCCAATCTGGGCATGGCTATTTTCTGGGCCATCATGGCCAGGGTGGCGCTTGAATTTGGTGGTTTTGGCGGCTTCTGGTGGCTCATGGCCATTGCCGGCATACAGGTAAACGTTATTTTAATGGTGTTTAACCTGTTTCCTTTGCTGCCACTGGATGGCGGGCGCGTGCTGTCGGGTTTATTACCGTCAAAGCTGGCCTGGGAATACAATAAAATTGAACCTTATGGCATGTTTATACTCATAGGATTAATAGTAACCGGAATCATCACCCCTATTATTTTTCCAATTATCCAAATGGTGGTTCAATGGCTGGTTACCCTGTTCATTCTTTAAGGAACAAGCAAAAACATGACAGTACTTAAAATTGTCAGTTATAACATTCACAAAGGGAAAACGGCGTTGGGGCGTCGCAGTTCACTGTTTGATCTTCGCGCTGGTCTGTTGGCCCTGAAGGCTGATCTGGTTTTCCTGCAAGAAATTCAGGGGCGCAACGAAAAAGAACACCATCAGCATGCCCAGCCCGCTTTATTGGCCGGGCATTTGCACATGGAAGTGGCCTACGGGTGCAATGCCGTCAGGAAAAAAACCGATCATGGCAACGCCTTGTTGTCCAAGTATGAAATTATTGACCATGAAAATGAAGATATTTCCGACCACAAACTGGAGCAGCGTGGTGTTTTGCATGCCCAGGTCAGTGTTGGAAACCAGCGAGTGCATTGTTTTGTGGTGCACCTGGGGCTGTTCAACGTTAGCCGGATTCGTCAGGTAACGGCCATTATCGAGCGTATCAAGCGCTTGGTTCCCGAAGACGAGCCCTTGATTATTGCCGGTGATTTTAACGACTGGAATGAAAAGCTGGCGCCTTATTTTGCCAAAGAACTGGGTGTGCACGAAGTGTTTGCCAATACACCGGTGCGGCTGGATGACGAACTGCCCCGAATGAAGGTTTCCTTCAAGCGCCTTTGGGACACGTTCAGTTTCAGAAAGCTGATGGAAACTGAAAAAATGCTGCGTTACCAGCGCCTTAAAATGCCCGAAATTTCCTTGAAAACCTTGCCCAAAGTGCTTAAGCATCTGCAAGACCCCGACGAATTGCCACCACCGCGCACGTTCCCGGCCGCTTTCCCGTGGTTAAGGCTGGACAGAATGTACCAGCGCGGTTTTGAAATCCGCTCGGCCCAAGTGTTAAAAGGCAAGCCCTGGAATAAAATATCCGACCATGCGCCTATTTGCGTGGAACTGGCGTTGGTGAAGCCTCAGGACGTTGCCAAGGCTGAGGTTTTAGAGGCTGGTGTAGCAGATGCTGATGCTTCAGCGACGCTGTGCGTGTAACTATTCTGTTCGGGGCTTTGCTTGGGAATGTGCCTGTTATGTAACCACCCCGTCGCTACGCGCCACCCCTCCGCAGAGGGGTGGCAGGCGAAGCCTGACGGGGTGGTTGAGTCAAAAGTCAAAGTCCCAAAACGAAGCCTGACAGAGGTCGCATAACAGGCCACAACTCCAAAACGAAGCCTCAAACAATTCCCCTCCTGCGGAGGGGTGGCGCGCAGCGACGGGGTGGTTGAGTCACAGGCCACAACTCCAAAACGAAGCCTCTGACAGGCTGGGGCCATAACCACCCGCTACCGCTGATCGTCCTGATGGATATCCAGCGCTTCAAGAAAGCGTGACACCATATTGTAGGCACCAATGGTGGCGGTTAATTCCACCAGTTGCGGGTTGTCATAATGCTTACGCACCGCTTCAAAAACTTCCTTGGGAACCTGAATTTTCCTGGTCATGGAATCGGTGTAGGCCAGTACGGCGCGGGTTTTGTCATCAAACAAATCACTGCTTTCCCAATTATCCAGGGCATCCAGCTGGGCCTGGGTGATGCCTTCTTGCAGGGCAATGGGGGCGTGCTGGTCGGCCTCATAAGGGGCACCATTCAATACCGCCACCCGCATAATAATTAACTCCCGGATATCGCCGGGCAGGCTGCTTTTCTGGCGTACTGCGGTTAAGTAATCTAACCAACCCTGCGCAATGGCGGGGCTGTGCAACAGCATTTGGTACAAATGAATCACGCTGCCGCGCTCGGCCACAATCTGGTCAACCAGGGGCTTGGTTTGCGGGGTGGTTAAATCGGCATAAGGTAAACGTGCCATTAAATAATATCTCCGGTTGTTATGTTAATTTGTGAATGTAAATTTCCCCGCCTGAAAACGGGGAAATCAGGTTGTTAATCATAAAAATAAACAAGGGTTTTAACAGGCATTTACCGGCCTATAAAACCTGCGACAACGTATCGCTTAGCCGGCTCACAATATCGCTAATATCTTCCTGGGTGCAAATAAAGGGAGGGGCCAGCAAAATGTGGTCGCCCAGGCGCCCGTCTATGGTGCCGCCCGATGGGTAGACCAGCAAACCGTTTTCCTTGGCCTGAACCTTGATTTTTGCATGGATTTTATCGGCAGGGTCCAGGGGTTTTTTGCTTTCCCGGTCTTGCACCAGCTCTATGCCTACAAAAAGCCCGCGCCCGCGAATATCACCAATATGCGGCTTATTGGCAAACGCCTGGTGCAATTCACTGCGTAACTGTTCACCCCGTTGCAGCACATTGTTCAGCAGGTTTTGTTCCTGAATGGTTTTTTGCACGGCCAGTGCCGCCGCGCAGGCCGTTGCGTGACCAATATAGGTATGGCCATGCTGGAAATAACCGCTGCCATTCACAATCACATCGTAAATTTTATCGGTGCACAAGGCGGCGCCAATGGGCTGGTAACCAGCCCCCAGACCTTTGGCAATGGTAACAATATCGGGCACCACCCCATCTTCTTCGCAGGCAAACAAGTGGCCGGTGCGGCCCATACCCGACATAATTTCATCAAGAATCAGCAAAACACCGTATTTGTCGCAAACCGCGCGAATTTTTGCCAGGTAGGTTTTTACCGGCGGTACCGCACCGGCAGTGGCACCCACCACGGTTTCGGCCACAAAAGCGGCCACCGTTGAAGGCCCCAGCTCAAGAATTTTATCTTCCAGCTCTTTTGCCAGGCGGGACGCGTATTGTTCTTCGGACTCGTTCTCGCGCTGGTCGCGGTAGGCATAGCAGGCAGACACGTGATGTGACTCTATAAGCAGGGGCAGGAAAGGCTGGCGCCGCCAGACATTGCCGCCAATGGCCAGAGCACCCAGCGTATTGCCATGATAGCTTTGGCGTCGGGCAATAAAATGCCTGCGTTCGGTTTGGTCAATTTCCACAAAATACTGGCGTGCCAGTTTCAGGGCTGTCTCTATCGCCTCGGAGCCACCCGATACAAAATACACATGGTTCAGGCTGCCAGGTGCTTTCTGTTGCAGAAAATCGGCCAGGTCTTCGGCCACCTGGGTGGTGAAAAATGACGTGTGCGCATAAGCAATCGTGTCAAGCTGCTGCTTGATGGCTTCAATCACTGCCGGATGGCCGTGACCAAGGCAGGAAACCGCCGCCCCGCCGCATGCATCTATATAGCTTTTTCCGTCAGAATCAAAAAGACGGATTCCTTTGCCGCTGACGGCTGTTTTCATGGATATTTTGGGGTTACGATGGAAAACATGAGTCATATTTCCAAACTCCGGGTAAATCCCTGCAATAATAGCGGGACAGGGCAAGCCAAAGGGAGCAAACACGGGCCGTGTGGCTTGAATTTGCCAGTTTGATACAGCAATGAATACGTTCGACTATTCTATACCGGAAGTGAAAATTTCAAAACTCTTAATATTAAAGTAAAATGCAAGAATCATACATATGGCAAAAATATGGCAAAATCCAGCAAAGGTGTTCTGTTTACTTTGACAAAAAAATAATATGACAACAAAAATTCTTATTGTTCGCTCTTCTTCGCTGGGCGATCTGGTGCACATGCTGCCGGCTATTTCCGATATTGCCAAACATGTGCCCAACGCCCAAATAGATTGGGTGGCCGAAGAGGCCTTTGCCGAAATCCCTTCCTGGCATCCCAGCGTGCACGACGTCATTAAAGTGGCGCACCGGCGCTGGCGCAAAACCTGGTGGTCGGCGCCAACAAGACAGGAAAGGGCCGCGCTTAAACGTAAACTTCACAGCACCCAATACGACATCGTGCTAGACATGCAAGCCTTAATGAAGTCCGCCTGGATCGTCCGTCAGGCCAAAGGGGTCAAGCACGGGTTAGACTGGAAATCCGCCCGTGAGCCCCTGGCTTCCCTGTTTTATGACGTTCGCCATACGGTGGCTTTCTGGCAACCCGCGGTTACCCGCCAACGCATGCTGGCAGCGGCCACGTTTAACTACCAGTACCAAGGCGAGCCCGATTTTGGCCTGCAAACCTTTACCAATCATGTCGCTATCCAGGATTACGCGGTTATCATGCCGTCGGCCAGCCGTGAAGATAAACTGTGGCCCGAAGCCGACTGGCACGCTGTGTTTCGTGAACTGAATGCCGCCGGGCTGGGCTTAAAATTGCTGGCTGGCAATGAAAAAGAAGCTGAACGCGCCAAAGCGTTGGTGAGCGATTTTCCTGATGCGGAAATTTTGCCTCGTATGTCCTTAACCGATGTTGCCCGGGTTATTGCGCCTGCCCGCATCATGATTGGTCTTGATAGCGGCCTGACGCACTTGTCTGCGGCGCTGGGCCGACCCACGATTGGCATTTACAGCGCCTCTACCCCGGTGCGCACGCCTCTGGTGGGTGCGGCCTTTACGGCCAGCCTGGGTGATCGCGGTATTCCACCCACCCGGGAAATGGTGTTGTCAAAACTAAAACAGGCGCTGGCAAGCTAACCATGAACCGATTCTTTTATACCAGCACGCTGCGTCTTATTGCTCCCCTTGCCCTGTGGCTGCTAGAGCGTCGTGCCCGCAAGGCAGGAGGCAAATGGGATATTCGCAGCGATGAGCGGTTTGGCCGTTATCCCCATCAGGCACCTGCTGGCAGCAACATTGCCCCGGGTGATGACGAAGGCTATGCCGAAACCATCTTCACGTTCAGGCGGCCGGTTTGGGTGCATGCCGTCAGCCTGGGCGAAACCCGGGCCGCACATCCGTTAATCCAGGCCCTGCTAGACCAGGGCTACCCCGTTTTGTTAACCCACATGACGGCTACCGGCAGGGCACAAGGGGCCCGCATGTTTGCCGAAGCGATAGGCCAGGGCATGTTATGCCAGGCCTGGGTACCCTACGATTTTCCCGAAGCGGTTAGCGGCTTTATAAACCACTGGAAACCCCGTTGTGGCATTTTGATAGAACGTGAAATATGGCCCAATATGGTGGCCGAGGCCAATCGCCAGAAAATGCCGCTGATTGTGGCCAGTGCCCGGTTTTCTGAATCGGCCTACAAACAGGCCCATTGGCTGGGCAGCGTCATGCGCAATGCCCTGGGCGGGCTAAACCTGGTACTTACCCAAAGCCGTGCCGATTCTGCCCGGCTTGATGCCTTGGGCGTTAAACGCATGCAGGTGGTGGGTAACCTGAAATTTGACCTTAATGTGTCCAGCAGCCAGGTGCATGCCGGGCAGGTGGTGCGGCAGGTTATTAACCGTCAGGTGGTGGCCATTGCCAGCACCCGCGATGGTGAAGAAGAATATTTTCTTAAAGCCATTAAGGCGTTGGTTAAAAATCGTGAGCGGCAGGTGCAAAACCAGGAGAACATGGCGCCTTTGCCCCTGTTCATGATTATTCCCCGTCATCCACAGCGCTTTCGGGAAGTAGAAACACTTATTCAGCAAAGCGGCCTTAACTACCAGTGCCGATCGCAAAATCCTGTCAATAGCGACCTGAAGACCATTGATATCCTGTTGTGTGATAGTGTCGGAGACATGTTCTTTTACTATGCCATGTCAGACTTGGCGATAGTTGCCGGCAGTTTTGGCGAGTATGGCGGTCAAAACCACATAGAAGCCTGTGCCGTGGGTGTGCCGGTTATTGTTGGCCCGCATACTGAAAATTTCCAGCAATCGGTGGAAGATGCCTTGTCAGAAGGGGCCGCCCGGCGTACCCAAAACGAGGAAGAAGCCATCAAACTGGCACTTAAAATTTTGAATAACGAAGAACAGCGGCTTGGCATGAGTAAGGCGGCCAAGCAATGGTTATCATTGCATGAAGGCGCAACCGACCGGATCATGAGTGCCCTGAAACCCTATCTTCGTTAATGTATTACCAGAGTTACCCATAATGACCCTATTGCCCAGTGCAGGCACGCTGCAGAAAACCCTGTTTTCCGCCTTGCCTGACTTTCCTTCCATTGCCTGGGTTGAGCAAATTGATTCAACCAATACTTTTCTTATGCAAGAAGCCCGCAACCCGCAAAGCCAGTGGGGGCGGCCCGCCCTAGTTGGTGCGCATCACCAGCAACAGGGCAAGGGGCGTGGCGGGCGCAAATGGGTAAACAGCAAAGCTGGCACCTTAATGTTTTCTTGTGCATACGATGTTTTCCTGCCGCCGGCACAACTGCCCATGCTGGCCCCGGTGGCTGGCATTGTAGCCTGTGAGCAGTTGCGTAAAATGGTGGGGCCTGCCGGCCAGGACCGGCTAAGCATGAAATGGCCCAACGACATCCAGTTTGACGACGGCAAGCTCTCGGGCCTGCTGGTTGAATCGGTCAGGCCCGGTAATGGCCGGGTTAGCGAGCGCCATCATGTGGTGGTGGTGGGCATGGGGATGAACCTTTCCCAGGCACAAGCCCTTAGCAAAGACCTGGACCGCAAAGTGGCCGACTGGACATCTGTTTTAATTAGCCTGAACCGGCAAGATGAGCAGGCTGAACATATTGGCCTGCTGGTTGCCCGTATTGCCCGCGCCTGGTCCGAGGCTTTTTCCCTTTACGAACAGGAAGGCTTCGCGCCGTTCCGGCAACGTCATGAAAGCCTGGATGCGCTTAAAACCTGTGAGGTAAATGTGCTGTCTGGTGATAAAATTGTATTAACAGGCACCGCCCGGGGCTTAAATGACCAGGCATGTCTGGTGGTTGAAAACGGGCAGGGCCGGCATCTTGTCACCAACGGTGATATCAGCATTCGTGCCCGTACCCAAACCTAGGAGCGCGCTATGCTCATGTTACTGATCGATTCGGGCAATACCCGAGTAAAAATCACTTATCTTATTAACCAGTTTCGGCAAACCGAAGACCTTCTGGTGCTGGAGCACGACCATCTGGAAAAACTGCACGAGTGGTGCAATGCCTTACCCGAAGTCCCGCTAAGGGCCATTGGTGTTAACGTGGCCGGAGAGGAAATCGCACAAAAAATCCAGCAGGCCCTGCCTGCCTCCTGTACGCTTCAATGGCTGGCCGCGCAGGCAAAAACCCTGCACCTGAAAAACAGCTATAAAATTCCCGAACAATTGGGGGCCGACCGCTGGATGGGGTTATTGGGGCTTTCCGAACATCGTCAAAACCCCGAACTGCCCGCCATGCTGGTGAGCTTTGGTACCGCCACGACCGTTGATGCCTTGGATGCCGACAATATATTCATGGGGGGGCTGATCTTTCCGGGCGTGATGCTAATGCGGGCCAGCCTGCATAAAGGCACCGCCAACCTGCCCGCCATCGACTTGCGTAAAAAAGAAGTGCCACCGGCCTTTCCACAAAATACCCAACAGGCCATTTTAAGTGGCATTCTTGCCGCCCAGGCGGGGGCAATTGTGCGGCAATGGAAAGCCGTGCTGGATACAACCGGACAGCAACCCAAAATATTTGTCACAGGCGGTGCCCGGCATGGCGTATTGCCAGAATTGCTTCGCTTGCTCAACGACATTGCCCGGGTAAAAGGATTTGATACAATCACTTTACAAGAAATTGAATCACCCGTGCTGGACGGCTTGCGTATTTATGCACGGGACGAATGGAATCACTAACAATGCGAACCTTGTTTTTTGTTATTTTGCTGGCCAATGGTTTTGTGTATGCGCACGGGCAGGGCTGGCTGGGCACGCCACCCAGTGAAATAAGCCCGGGGGTGGTCGTTAAACCACCGGTAGAATTCAAATCACACGCACTTAAAACAGGGCCGTTGGGCCAGTAATAGTAATGGCAATTAAAACAGAAAAAATCATCTTGAATGGCATGGCTGGCAATATAGATTGCGCCATCGACTGGCCCGATACCCCCATCAGGGGCTGGGCCCTGGTATTGCATCCGCACCCTTTGCATGAAGGCACGCGGGACAATAAAATCGTGACCACCGTGGCCCGTGCCTGCGCCCAAAATGGCCTGGTTGCGGTGCGTCCCAACTTCAGGGGTGTTGGTTTGTCTGAAGGCGAATTTGACAGGGCCCAGGGTGAAACCCGTGACATGCAAATGCTTATACAGCAAATAGAACAGTTTTATCCCGACGTAGGCCATAAGAAATGGGTGCTGGCCGGATTTTCATTTGGTACGGCCGTGGCGGCGCAACTTTATGCCGAACAAAAACAAGCCCAGCATAAGCTGCCCGATGCCATGATGCTGCTGGGGCCTGCGGTATGGCGGTTTCAATATCGCGATATTGAACTACCGGCCGACTTGCTGGTCGTACATGGTGAAAAAGATGAGGTTGTACCTTTGCAGGAAGTC
>JAVESC010000063.1:0-15320 GCA_034006805.1 Advenella sp. | reverse complement strand
TTGTGTGTCGATTGCGGCTACGAAAATCACGCCGATGTCGTTGGCGCGATCAATGTGTTAGAGCGGGGATACCGCTTGTTAGCCTGTGGAGAGTCGGCGCAGTCAGGCCGCTCGATGAAGCAGGAACTCACCGAAGCGACTCAAGCAGTTTTTGTTTGAGCGCCGTAGGAATCGCCGCCCTTTAGGGCGGGGAGGATGTCAAGCTAGCTATTACTACACCATTTATACTTGTCCACTACATCCACCAGGAGTAAACCATGAGCGATACACCCCAACGTTACGGCAGTTTTACCCGATGGCTTCATTGGGGAATGGCCCTATTAATAATCTGGCAATTCCTGAAACTGGGCGACCTTATTAATGAGGGCGAGCATTGGGTAGGCCAAACCCTGGTACCCTGGCATATCTCCATTGGCGTCCTGATACTCATTTTGGGTATCGTGCGTATTTATTGGGCTATTAAACAGTCTGCTTCTCGCCCGCCCCTTACAGGCCCACTGGCACCTCTCGCCAAAATTGGCCATTTCCTGCTGTATTTGCTCCTGTTACTGCTGCCTGTCCTGGGCATCATGTATATGGTTGGCAAAGGTTATGGTCTAAAGGTTTTTGGCATGCAGTTAATCGCAAGAAGCGAAACTGAAATAGGCTGGATGGCCTCTGCTGGGAGCCTGCACGCCCCTGTGGCCCTGCTATTTCTACTGCTGGTTATCGGTCACATTGGTGCCGCGCTTTACCACCATTTCATCTTGCGGGACGATACGCTTAAACGCATGACGCGCTGATAAAAACCGGAAACCCGTGCACCGGAAATACCGCCCCCCTGAAACGACTGGTCACGTTTAGCGTTGATTATTCAGGGGAAAAATTAAAAAACCGGTGTTATAGTAGCCTGTACTCTACCTAAAAAGGAAGAGCTATGGAGACTGCTCGCCCTGCTCTTTGGCTGGGCCCGTTGTACGGTGATACAAACCGGCGCGATTGCTGCCGTGGCTTTTGTATTTGGCGACTACGCCAACCAGTTACTGCCGCTTGGGCAATATGGGCCAGCCATTTATGCGGCCCTGTCTATTTTGCTGGTAACGGGTATTAATATAATCGGTACGGTAGAAAGCAAAAGATTACAATTGGTGGTGACTTTTCTGGAGCTGGGTGCGATTGCCACCATTATCCTGTTTGGTCTGTTGGGCACACCTGAATCCACCATCGTCACGCCCCCTTCCATTGATCCTGATACGGCCATTCCAGGCATTGCAATGGTTTTTGTACTACTCACCTATGGCGGCTGGAATGAGACCGCTTACCTGAGTGGCGAACTTAAAAACCCACAACGCAATATGGCCAGGGTATTAATACTGGGAACCTGCATTCTGGTACTGCTATACCTGCTGGCCAATTATGCACTGCTTTCCATCCTGGGCCTGGATGGCTTGCGCGCCTCCAGCGCAGTGGCCACCGATATGATGCATCAGGTTGCCGGCCCGTTTGGCGGCAAGCTTGTTAGTATTGCCATCATTATTGCTGCCATTTCCACCCTGAATGCCACGGTTTTTACCGGCGCGCGCGTATTTTATTCTATTTCACACGACCTGCGCATTGGCAGTTGGCTGGGTATATGGGACGGTCGCGGCAAAACACCGGCCAACGCCCAAATCGTTCAGGGCTGCTGGGCCCTGGTATTAATCGCCTTGGGCGCCAGTCACCCGGACGGTTTTACAGCCATGGTTAACTACACTGCCCCCGTATTCTGGGGTTTTATGCTGCTGGTAGGGCTTGCCTTATTCATATTGCGCTGGCGTTTTCCTGCCCAACCCCTGCCTTACCGGGTCCCCCTTTACCCGCTAACACCACTTCTTTTTGTCCTGTTCTGTAGTTATATGCTGTATTCGGGCGTGATGTATGCAGGCAAAGCCGGCTGGATCGGCCTGGCCATACTGGCAGCCGGACTGCCGTTGCTGCTTCTGCAAAAAACCGAAGCCCAATCCGTAAAAACCATCAGCAGCCGTTTCACGCCTCCCAAGTAACGGCAGTTTGAACACACCACCCTGATAAGGAAAATACTCATGGCAACGACACTAACCCCTTCCTCAACCCGCCGCCACCTGTTTTCAATCCCGGCCATGGCACTGGCCCTGATGTTAAGTGCAAATGTCCACGCACAAACGGCGGTCGCCACTGAATCAACAGGCACTTACACCCCCAAGGTGGGCCAATTGGGTAAAGATGTGGTCTGGGTTCCGACCGCAGACGCATTGGTGGAACACATGCTGGACATGGCCGAGATAACCCCCCGGGACTATCTGGTTGACCTGGGCTCTGGTGATGGCAAAACCGTGATTGCCGCCGCCAAACGTGGAACCCGGGCACATGGCATTGAATACAACCCTGATCTGGTCAAGCTGTCTCAGGAAAAGGCTAAAAAAGCAGGGGTTACCGATCTGGCCAGCTTTGCCGAGGCGGATATTTTCAAGTCGGATTTTTCTGACGCCACCGTGGTTACCCTGTTTTTATTACCCGAACTGAACCTGCGCCTGCGCCCGATATTGCTGAACATGAAACCGGGCACCCGGGTGGTTTCCAACTCTTTTTTGATGGATGACTGGACACCCGATGACGCCATTGAAACAGACCTTAACTGCAAGTCTTACTGCAATGCCTACAAATGGGTGGTGCCAGCCAAGGTTGCCGGTTCATGGGAACTGGACAATAAGGCCACGCTTCATCTTAAGCAAACCTTCCAGAAACTGGAGGGGCATTATGCCATCAATGGCAAACGGCATGAAATTTACAACGCTGGCCTGCAAGGCGCCAATATCACCTTTACCGTCAACGGGCAGCAATATTCCGGAATGGTTAACGGCAAGCAGATGAGCGGCAAAGACAGCAAAGGCAATGAATGGAGCGCACGCCAGTGACGCCCTTAGCGCCTGGCCTTATCCCTATGAACGGCCAGCCAAATCGTAGCCTCATTGTTTGCCGTAAAGGCGACCCGATGCCGGCATCCGGCAGGCAGCCAGTAATGGTCTCCTTTTTGCAAAGTCACCCGCTCTTGTTTTCCTTCTATCTGCAACATGGCCCTGCCCTGCAAAACCATCACCCACTCATCCCAGTCTTGCTCATACCAAACCCCCGGCGGGCTGGCCTGCCCATGCGAAACAATCCGTTCAATACGCAGTCCGGGCACGCACAGCAGGTCTTCAAAACATTCATGCTCTGCGGCAAACGGCAGATTTTCAAACAGGTTTTTTATTGGAGGACCGCCTCATACACGGTTTTGCGCAGAAAGGTGACCGCCGGGCGCTTGTAAGCGGATCGGCAAATCATCAGGATTAATAAAAAAGATAATGTCGATTTTAAGGACTTTTTTATCAATGGTGGCAAATACCTTACGCTATTGAACAGGCAAGAAATTTTCCATTTACTTCAGTAGTCAGGATATAAGGTAAAATCTATGAATCACGCTTAAGGAATTGTTAAAATAAAAATGCAGAACCCCCAGGCAGCACCCTCTCCCACGCATTCTCGCCCATTACTGCTTACCATTTTTGCCATGTGTTCCATGCTTGGGGCGATGGGTATGGATTTGTATCTGCCTTCTTTTCATGCCATTTCACAAGAGTTTTCCGTTTCCAAACTGGAAGTGCAGCAATCCATCAGTGTGTATATGCTGGCAACGGCATGTACCACCCTGTTTTACGGCACGATCAGTGATACGTTTGGCAGACGCAAAGTGCTGCTTTTTTCTATTCTGGGCTACGGCTTAACCTCGGTTGCCATCTCCCTGTCACCCAGTTTTACATGGCTGGTTGGCTGCCGTCTCATACAGGGCATGATGGCCGGTGCTGGCATGGTTTTAACCCGTACCATGATCCAGGACCTGTATAAAGGGCCAGAGGCACGGCGCATGATGTCTCTTGTGATGTTGTGTTTTGGGCTTGGGCCCGCTATCGCCCCCATTCTGGGCGGGCTGCTGCAAACACACTTTGGCTGGCGTTCGGGCTTTTACTTTTTAACGATTTTTTCCTGCATTTTACTTGCCCTGTGCTGGAAAGCCTTGCCGGAAACCCTGCCCGTTTCTGCCCGCACACCCTTAAAAATAAACGTGCTGGGTAAAAATTACCTGCAGGCCCTGCGCAACCGGCAGTTTGTTGCCATGGCACTTGGCCTGGGCTTAATGGTCGGTTCCAACTCCTTATACATTACCTCTGCCCCCGAGTTTATTATTAATATTCTGCATCTTAATGCCACCTCTTATGGCTGGCTGTTTGTTCCGCATATCAGTGGCATTATGCTTGGTTCTGCCACGGCGGGTATGCTTGCCAGTAAAATGAGCGTCGCCACCCAAAGCAAAATAGCCTACATCGGCCTGTTGCTGGCAACCATCCTGAACGTCTCCTATAACTTGCTGACAGACAGCCCCAGTATCCCTTGGGCTGTTATTCCCATTACCATTTACGCTTTTTCATCGGCCTTATTAATGCCGATCAAGTCCATAGAGATTATTAATTTTTTCCCTAAAACAAAAGGGTTAACCTCTTCACTGCAGTCTTTTTCACAAATGTTCATGTTTGCCATGCTGGCCGGCATGCTGGTGCCATTACTGTATCACAGTGCCAAGGCATTGGCGCTTGGCCATGCGGTATGTACCTTATTGGGGATGGCGATATGGTATTGCTCCACATTATTCCAAAAACGGAACACTGAAAGCTGAATTAACAGTTTTTATTCATTTTAATTTCCAATAAAATACCCCTATCACTTAACGCAACACAGAAATGGATATGGGACTTCTGGTGAATGGAAAATGGCATGACCAATGGTATGACACGGACAGTGCGGGTGGAAACTTTGTGCGTTCTGCTTGGCGTACTGCTACTGGATGAACCATTGGAACCCGCCTTCCTGGTCGGTTCCGCGCTAACCCTGAGCGGATTGGTCATTGTTAATAGTACCGGCAATCAATACAAGTCACCTGATGCCTGAAACATCGCACACAGCATTTAATTATATAGCAACATTCATTATTAGAATGTCAAATCAGAAGCAGAAAAGTACCAATCAATAATGGTACGATCACTGCTGAAGTGAAACAACAGGACGATACAAAATGGTGAAGTTATCTATTCTTGAGCTGGGTCGTGTCAGGCAGAATTCCAGCCGGCGTATTGCACTTGATGAAGCCCGGGCCCTGGCGCAACATGCCGAAGCCTGTGGCTATACCCGCTTCTGGGTGGCCGAACACCACAATATGCCAGCCGTCACTACCGCCGCCACCTCCCTGGTCATTTCCCATGTTGCGGCCGGTACCAAAACCATCCGGGTTGGTGCAGGCGGCATCATGTTGCCCAACCATGCCCCGTATATCATTGCCGAACAGTTTGGCACCTTGGAAACCCTGTATCCCGGGCGCATTGACCTGGGCCTTGGCCGTGCCCCCGGCACCGACCAGATCACCCTGCGTGCCTTGCGCCGTGACCCATCCAACGCCGAAAATTTTCCGCACGATGTACAGGAACTACAGGCTTTTCTGGCTCCGGCCCGCGACGGCCAGCGGATTGAGGCCATACCCGGCTCAGGCTCAAACATCCCCCTCTGGATCCTGGGTTCCAGCTTGTTTGGCGCGCATCTGGCCGCCGAACTGGGCCTGCCTTATGGTTTTGCGTCACATTTTGCACCGCAAATGCTGGATATGGCCCTGCAAACCTATCGCGACAAGTTCAAGCCCTCTGGCCAACAAGCTACCCCTTACGCACTGGTGGGCGTCAATATTATTGCCGCAGACACCGATGAAGAAGCCCGTTACCTGGCTACGTCACAGCAAATTTCTTTTGCCGATCTGTTCAGGGGTACCCGCAGCCTGATGCACCCGCCCATTGACGATATTGAAAATTATTGGAGCGGCGCTGAAAAAATGCAGGCATCCAATATGCTGGCCTGCAGTATTGTTGGCGCTCCCGATACGGTCAAACAGAGCCTGCAACAGTTTCTTGAACGCACCCGGGCCGATGAGTTAATGATCGTGTCCGATATTTACGACCCGCAAAAACGTTTGCGCTCCTTTGAGCTGATTGCCGATATTGCCCGGTCACTTGGTTCAAGCTAGAAAACGATATCGCATCTTATTCAATGACCAGACCAGGTATTTATTGCCCGGTAAAACAACAACAATCCCTGACTGCCCCTCCCACCGCTGTAGTCCGGAGACACTAAACGAGGAAATCAATGCCTGCTTATTATCAGTTTCTGGACAGAACCGTTGCATCTGATGGTACGGTTACTGCCCGTTATTGCTCTAACATACATGCCCAGGGCGCATGGAACCCACATGAACAACACATGGCACCGGCCAGCGGTGTCATGGCTGCCGAACTGGAGCAATTTTCACCGCGTGCGGATATGCGCATTGGCCGTATCAGTTTTGATATTTTTGGCCTGATCCATTTTGGCGAATTTTCAATCAGCACCCGGATTATCCGTGCCGGCAAAACAATCGAGTTGCTTGAATCCGACATGCAGGCCAATGGTAAAACCTGCATTGTTGCCAGGGCCTGGCGCATGGCAACGCAAGACAGCAAACACATCGGCGGGCTTGAAGATCTGGCAATTCTTCACCCGGAAACCTACCCGCTTTGGACCGGCCTGCGGCGCTGGCCAGGTGGCTATATTCACAGTCTTGAAACCAGAGCCGATGAAAACAACCGCACCGGTAAAGGTATTGTGTGGTTAAACAATGATCTGGATATGGTTGAAGGCCAAACAACCACCCCCTTTGCCCATTTAATCGGCATGGTAGACACCGCCAACGGCATTGTACCCAGACAGGATGGCGATTTTTCCTGGGCTTTTCCCAACCTGGACTTGCAAATTCATATGCATCGCTACCCCACCGGCCAATGGCTGGGCCTGGAAACCGTACAACAATATGGTGAAGATGGCATTGGACTGACCAGCTCTGTATTGCATGATATTCAGGGGCCTTTTGGGCGAAGTGAACAAATCCTGACACTCAGAAAAATGGATTAAGGCACCGCCATCCCGTGACAATTTCAAGTTTTCCGGGCGGGTATTTTTCTATTTAATGCCCGGTTTTCTTGATATGTCCTTCAAACCGGAAAGGGATAACGCTACTTAAATGATAAAATGAATTCCCTTATCCAAAAGCAAAAAACACAATTATGTTTCCCAAAAAACTTTCCGAAGGCTATGCCTCCTTCCTGCATGGCAAACTTGAGCGTGAACATGCCCGCTATAAAGCACTTGAAGAAGACGGACAGCACCCTGAAATCATGATTATTGGTTGTGGCGATTCAAGAGTTGCACCCGAAACCATTTTTGATGCAGGACCTGGTGAAATATTTGTCATTCGCAATATTGCCAACCTGATTCCCCCCTGTGAGTCAGATGTTGAATCATCTTTCCACGGTACCAGTGCCGCTGTGGAATTCGCGGTTAATGCCCTGAAGGTTAAACATATTGTGGTCATGGGCCATGCCAGTTGCGGGGGCATTGCGGCCTATGCCAACAAGTCGGCACCGCTTTCCCAGCGGGATTTCATTGGAAAATGGATGTCCCAAATTGAACCCGTGGTTGATAAACTGGGCCCACCACAAGGAGACAAACAAAGCTGGATACGGCAACTGGAATGGGCCGTGGTGGAATACAGCCTGAATAACCTGATGACATTCCCGGCCGTGCGTGAGCGTGTGCAAAGCGGTGAGCTGGTTTTACACGGCGCCTACTTTGGTATTGCCACCGGCCTGCTGTTTGTACGCGATCCGGTCACGGGGCAGTTCAAAACCTGCCTTGAGAGCGTCTGAGCTCTTAGGCAGCTTGACATTCCCACGCTGGAGCGTGGGAAACGAGTTAAAGTACCCGCCTCGGAACAAGCTAAGCAGCAAAAACAACCTCTATATGGCCTGCTTCTGCTTTGGCATTTTCTGGCCCTATTACGATCTGAACATTACGCCCCAGTCGAGCTAGGCAATCAAGTAATTTTGCCTCACTAACCCCCCTAAATTGCCCATTAAGTATTTTTGAAAGTTTGGGACGGGGCAAACCCATGACATCAGCAGATTTTTGCTGTGTCCATTTCCTTTCATTAATAATCTGACTTATTTTGGTAACAAGCTGTGCCTTAACCAGCATTTCATCGGCATTTTCATAATCAAGATCGGTATAAACATTAGTAGTTCCATGGGTCATATCAATCATTTCTTTACTCCTTCTGAATGCTGTTCTGCAAACTTCAATCTATCCCGTATCAAGTCCATATCGGGCTTTGGAGTCGCAATACCTTTCACTGATTTTTTTGGAAACAATGTAAAACATACACAGCATTTGCAAATTTAACGGTATAGACCGCACGGTAAGCATCCCCTTGGTAGCTTTCCACCACCTCCAAAACCCCAGCAGAACCGAATCCTTTCAATATTTTGGCCTTTGGATGTGTTAATCCGATCTGCGCAAAATGCAATGCAAAACCGAAAATATCCTGCACATCTTCAGGCATCTCTTTTAAGTCTTTTTTACTTGAACCTACCCATTCAAGGTTTTTCATATCACTTCCCACTCCAATTGTACCTATATAGGTACAAAAATTCAAATAAATTAATTTTACTCGCTGACTGGGTTTGAAGATTTTGAGCCTGATCTAAAAAATTGGTATTAATCCTTATATGTAGTCGTTTCTGTTGTTAATCACCATAACCGTTGCAAGAGAGGTTAATGTCAATCATGTGACAAACACCTATATGCAGTTCACTGGAGCGTGGGAATGAGTTAACATATTTTTAGGGATAGTTCAGAGGACTTGAGAACGGGTATAGGTATCGTACAGGCAACAAAAAACCCCGAAAATCATTGATTTATACGGGGTTTTTCTATTACTGTATTTACAGCCATACTGTAAGTTTACATTTTCAGTGGAAATTTAAACTTATGAATTTTTGGCGGATCGAGGGGGATTCGAACCCCCGAAACGTTTCCGTTTACACGCTTTCCAAGCGTGCGCCTTCAGCCACTCGGCCACCGATCCTTTCATTCTTTAAAGCCGGCATTGCACCAGCTATAAAAGCAGTAAGTTAATGCATACATATTTAATACATAAACATGATTAAACAAATAAGTTGCATCAACTTAATCAACTATTTTAGCATCCTTTCTACATACCTTGCAATCATATCCACCTCTAAATTCACTTTATCACCTGCTTTTGCATGGCGAAGTGTTGTAACCTGGACAGTATGCGGAATAATATTGATGCTTATGATGCATCCTTCAGTATTATCGGTCACGCTGTTGACGGTAAGGCTGATGCCATTAACGGTAATAGAGCCTTTATAGGCCAGGAATTTGGCCAGTTCCACAGGCACCTGAATTTTAAGCTCGCGCGATTCTCCTACTGCATCAAATGACACAATCGTACCCAAGCCATCCACATGGCCGGACACAATATGCCCGTCCAGTGAGTCTCCCATTTTAAGCGCATGTTCAAGGTTGACTTCTCCCACGACATCCAGCCCAACCGTCCGGTTCAGGCTTTCGCGGGAAACATCCACTTCAAATTCCTGTCCGGCAAATTTAACCACCGTCATGCAGGCGCCCTGGATGGCAATAGAATCACCCAGTTTGGTGTGCGCCAGATTAAAGTCGGGGGCCTGGATGGTTAAATGCACGCCGTCCTGGCCTGTATTTCCTAATGGTTCAACATTTGTGATTTTACCTACAGCGGCAACAATTCCGGTAAACATATTTCTTTCCTTGATGATCTTACTTATGCATCACGCTGTTCAAAAGCGTATCCCAGCGGTTTGGCAAACGCGCACGCAAACGCAAATCGGGCGCAAAGGTTTGGGTTTCAAAAAAATCAAACTGGTAAGCCTGATCCAATTCATTCAATACAGGCAAACGAAACAGCCCATGCGCATCACCCAGTATTTTAGGGGCCATGTACAGCAACAGTTCATCCAGCAGGCCTGCCTGCAACAAAGCACCGTTCAGCCCTGGTCCGGCCTCTACATGCACCTCGTTAATGTGTTGCCTGCCCATCCAGTCCAGCACTGCTTCAAGATCAACATGGCCATTTTTTTCGGGCATAGTAATAAGCTGAACATTTTTCGCTTGCAGGCGTGCCGCCTTGGCGTCATCAGGGTGAGTCGTAAACACCCAGACCGGATCTCCATTAAATATCCGGGCCGTTTCCGGCACAATAAAGCGGCTGTCTATAATGGCACGAACAGGCTGGCGCGGGGTGTCCACTGAGCGCACGGTCATAAGCGGATCATCGTGCAAAATAGTGCCCATGCCAGTTAACACCACACAACTTCTGGCACGCCAGTAATGCCCGTCTGCACGGGCGGCGGCACTGGTAATCCATTGTGACTGGCCATTAAGCAAAGCCATACGCCCATCTAGCGAAGAGGCCAGTTTGGTCCACACCCAGGGGCGGCCGGTATTCATGCGGGAAATAAACCCCGGATTCAGGGCCAGCGCCTGCGCTGCAAGCAGGTTAACGCGTACTTCTATGCCCGCTTCTTGCAACCTGGCAATGCCCCTGCCCCCTACCAAAGGGTTAGGGTCTGCCATGGCAATCACTACCCTGGCCGGTTTGGCGGCAATAATGGCATCAACACAAGGTGGGGTTTTACCATAATGGCTGCAAGGTTCCAACGTGACGTAAAAGGTGCTGCCCGCCAGGTCATGCCCGTTGTTTTGTGCATGATGAATAGCGCAGATTTCGGCATGTGGACCACCTGCTTTTTGGGTGGCCCCCTGCCCCAGCAATTGCCGGTTTTTAACAATCACACAACCCACCCGGGGGTTGGGGGTGGTAATGAACAGGACTGAAGCGGCTTGCTCCAGCGCCTTGTTCATCCAGTACACATCATCAGGCTGCGTCAAGACGGATTCCACCCTATTTCTTTTCCAGTTTGGGGGCACTGACCGGCACCTGCATTTCCTGAATGGCCTTCACAAACTCGCCAATATCTTCAAAACTTTTATAAACTGAGGCAAAACGCACATAGGCAACCTGGTCCAGTTGCTTGAGCTCATTCATGACCAGCTCACCAATATGCCCGGTAGAAACCTCTTTACCCGGTGTATTCAGCAAGGCTTCCTGAATGCGTGAAACGGCAGCCTCAAGGGCCTCGGTGGGCACCGGCCGTTTACGCAAGGCCAGCTTAAGGCTTGCATTCAATTTATTAATGTCAAATTCTACGCGCGTTCCATTTCTTTTTACGATGGTTGGCATGGACAGCTCAACCCGCTCATACGTGGTAAAGCGCCTGTCGCAATCCAGACAGCGCCGGCGCCGGCGTATGGTATCACCATCTTCAGAAACCCGGGAATCCACCACCTGGGTTTCTGAGTGAGCACAGAACGGACATTTCATTTGAACGAAACCTTAAAGTAAAACGCCTGCCGGAGCAGGCGTTGCTTGGGTTGGCAACTTATTTGTAAACCGGGAACTGTGCGGTTAATTGATTAACCTTTTCACGGATTGCGGCGATATTGGCCTCATCACGTGGATTGTCCAGAACGTCGGCAATCAGGTTGGCCGTTAATTCAGCTTCTTTCTCGGTAAAGCCACGGGTTGTCATGGCTGGTGTACCCAAACGGATACCGCTGGTCACGAATGGTTTTTCAGGGTCATTTGGAATGGCGTTTTTGTTAACGGTAATGTGTGCATCACCCAAAACGGCTTCGGCTTCTTTACCGGTAATGCCCTTGGCACGCAGGTCTACCAGCATAACGTGACTTTCGGTACGGCCAGACACAATACGCAAACCGCGTTTTACCAGGGTTTCGGCCAGCACTTTGGCATTCAGGGCAACCTGTTTGGCATAGTCTTTGAACTCGGGCGCCAGGGCTTCTTTGAACGCAACGGCTTTACCGGCAATGACGTGCATTAACGGGCCACCCTGGATACCGGGGAAGATGGCGGAATTGACGGCTTTTTCGTACTCGGCTTTCATCATGATGACGCCGCCACGTGGACCACGCAATGATTTGTGGGTGGTGGAAGTGACGAAGTCGGCGTGTGGCACGGGGTTGGGGTATTCGCCCCCAGCGACCAGGCCGGCATAGTGGGCAATGTCTACCATGAACAGGGCGCCGTTATCGTGGGCAATTTTAGCCATGCGCTCAAAGTCGATACGCAGTGAGTAAGCAGAAGCACCGGCCACAATCAGTTTAGGCTTATGCTCTTTGGCCAGCTGTTCTACCTGTGCGTAGTTCAGCTCTTCGTTTTCATCAAGACCGTAAGGAATGAAGTTATACAGTTTGCCGGATGCGTTAACGGAAGCACCATGTGTAAGGTGACCGCCTTCGGCCAGGCTCATGCCCAGAACGGTATCACCCGGTTTCAGGACAGCCATGTAAACACCCTGGTTGGCCTGTGAGCCGGAGTTGGGCTGAACGTTGGCGGCTTCGGCACCAAACAGTTCTTTCAGCCGCTCAATCGCCAGTTGCTCGGCAATATCCACAAACTCGCAACCACCGTAATAACGCTTGCCTGGATAACCTTCGGCATACTTGTTGGTAAGCTGTGTGCCCTGTGCCTGCATAACAGCAGGACTGGTGTAGTTTTCAGAGGCGATCAGCTCAATGTGCTGTTCCTGACGTACGGTTTCTTTCTGGATGGCATCCCACAATGCGGGGTCTACTTTGTCCAGGGTTAGGGAACGATCAAACATGTGTTTTCCTGAATTTATAAAAAGCAAAAAAAATTAAATGGTCACTTTAGGATTGAGTGTATACAGTCCGGTAATGCTGTCGCTGGCCAATATATGCGGATTGATGACTTTAAGGACATCTTCGGTGCTAAATCGGCCTTCAAGAGGAACCGTTTCTATATCCAGGGCGTAAAGCGTGAATTCATAACGGTGCGCCAGCGCATCATTAAAAGGGGGACATGGGCCATCATAGCCGTAGTAATCGCCTTTCATATCGTGGTCGCTGGCAAACCAGGTGGTGTAGTCATTAATGCCCTGGCGCATGTTGCGCGGCGCAGTTGGACCGTTTTTCCCCTTGGGTGTCACCTCTTTGGAGAATTCACCTTCTTCAATGGCCGTCACGCTGGCCGGAATGTCAACCAGCACCCAGTGATAGAAATTGGCACGGGGCAAATCGGCCGGTACTTCACGGTCTTCCTGGTTGACATCATCAGGTTTGCTGGGCGCATCCGGGTCACGGCAAATCAATACGAAAGACTGGGTGCCTTCGGGCGCACCTTCCCAAGAGAAATGCGGATTCAGATTATCGGACAGTGCAATATGTGCCACCGCATCCTGTTTGCCAAAAGCATAACGTGGGTGTATGACCTGGCCGTTAACGATTGACTGACTGAGTAATTTCATAGATCCCCCAATAAAACCTGATGTTAATAGATGGAAGTCAATTAATTGACAGTAATGCGGGCAAATTTGCGTTTGCCAACCTGTACGACATAAGTACCTGCCTCAAGCTGCAGGGATTTATCTTCAACCCGCTGGCCATCAACACGCACGCCACCCTGGACAATATTGCGCTGGGCTTCCGAGCCGGAACTGGACAGGCCTGATTCCCGGAGCACCTTGACAATGCCCAATGGGCCACCTGGCAACTGGATCTCAGGCATCTCATCGGGGATGGCGCCATCGCGGAAGCGGGCCTCAAAATTGGCCAGGGCTTCTTCGGCCGCCTTGGCGGAATGGAAACGGGTAATAATTTCCTGGGCCAGCATGACCTTGATGTCACGCGGGTTGCGCCCTTCTTCGGTTTGTTTTTTAAAGCCGGCAATTTCTTCCAGGGAAAGGAAAGAAAGCAGCTCGTAATAGCTCCACATGAGTGTGTCTGAAATAGACATGAGCTTGCCAAACATGGAGTCGGGCGCTTCGGTAATGCCAATGTAATTATTCTTGGATTTGGACATTTTATCGACGCCGTCAAGCCCGACCAGCAACGGCATGGTTAGCACGCATTGGGGCTCTTGACCATATTCTTTTTGCAGTTCGCGCCCCACCAGCAGATTGAATTTCTGGTCGGTGCCGCCCAGTTCAAGGTCGGACTTGAGCACGACAGAATCGTAACCTTGCAGCAATGGGTATAAAAACTCGTGAACGGCAATGGGTACGCCACCCTTGAAACGCTTGGTGAAATCATCGCGCTCCATCATGCGGGCCACGGTATAGCGTGAGGCCAGCTGGATTAAACCACTAGCCCCCAATTGTTCGCACCAGTCGGCGTTGTAACGGATTTCAGTGCGTTCAGGGTCCAGCACCATGCTGGCCTGTTCGTAATAGGTTTTTGCGTTTTCTTCAACCTGTTCTTTGGTTAGTGGCGGGCGGGTTGCATTACGGCCGCTGGGGTCACCAATCATGGAGGTGAAGTTGCCAATGAGAAAAATGACATTGTGCCCAAGGTCTTGCAGCTGACGCATTTTATTAAGGACAACGGTATGACCCAGGTGAATATCGGGCGCGGTAGGGTCTAGCCCAAGTTTAATACGCAGCGGCGTATTGGTATCACGGCTCTTTTGCAACTTTTTGGCAAACTCTGACTCGACCAGCAGCTCATCGCACCCGCGCAAGACAATACGCAAGTCATTCTGGACTTCTGGAGAAACAGGTGATTCGGAAGATGACATAAAAACTTTATCCAATGCAAAACATAAACACCCCAGTAGCAAAATGTAACCGGGATGATAATGGGGTAGACCTGCTATTATCGCTTTTTTCCTGCGATTCAGTGCTAAATTATACCTTTTTATCCAAATTCAGATTGCATATGTCTCCTGTACAGGATACTCAATATTTCATCGGCCTCATGTCCGGCACCAGCACCGATGGCGTTGACGGGGTCATTGCCGCCTTTTCACCCGAACAACCTCCCCGCCTTCTTGCCCGGGCCAGCCTGCCCATGCCGGCTTTGTTAAGGCAGCATTTGCTTGCGCTGAATGTGCCAGGGCACAATGAATTGGAAAAATCCTGTCTGGCTGCCAATGAACTGGCCCATTTGTATGCCCAAGTTTGTACGCAGTTGCTGAAGCAGGCACAACTGGCACCGAAACAGGTGACCGCCATTGGTGCCCACGGGCAAACCGTGCGCCATCGTCCCGAACTGGGCTACACCATACAGCTGAATGCACCGGCCTTATTAAGCGAGCTTACGCAGATTGCGGTGGTAGCCGATTTTCGCAGCAAAGACATTGCCGCCGGCGGGCAAGGCGCCCCTTTGGTGCCCGCTTTTCACCAGGCTTTGTTTGGTGTACACCGACCCGTTACCGTATTAAACCTGGGCGGCATGGCCAATATTAGTATTTTGCACCCCGCAACAGAAATCAG
>JAVESC010000062.1:0-15905 GCA_034006805.1 Advenella sp. | reverse complement strand
CTTCCCGTTGTTGTCATCGCTCATAGAGCAGAGTATGATTGATTCATGCAACGACTTCAAGCCTTTAAATTTGAATTGATGCCAAACGGCAAACAGCAGCGCGCCATGCGCCGTTTCACTGAAAAGGCGAAAGCCAACGTTCAAAAGATTCACACAGGCATCGCGAATGCCCGGAAAGACTTCCTGCACAAAACCACCACGACGATCAGCCAAAACCACGCGCTCGTCTGCATTGAGGATTTGCAGGTACGGAATATGTCCAGGTCTTCCAGGGGCAGCAACGAACAGCACGGCAAGAGGGTGAAGCAGAAGTCCGGTCTGAACCGTGCCATTCTTGATCAGGGCTGGGGCGAGTTCAGGCGGCAACTGGACTACAAGGTGTCGTGGAATGGCGGCATACTGTTGGCCGTGCCGCCACACAACACCAGCCGCACTTGCCCGTGCTGCGGTCATGTATCGAAAGACAATCGGCAAACACAAGCGAAATTCTTGTGTGTCGATTGCGGCCACGAAAATCACGCTGATGTCGTTGGCGCGATCAATGTGTTAGAGCGGGGATACCGCTTGTTAGCCTGTGGAGAGTTGGCGCAGTCAGGCCGCTCGATGAAGCAGGAACCCACCGAAGCGACTCAAGCAGTTTTTGTTTGAGCGCCGTAGGAATCCCCGCCCTTTAGGGCGGGGAGGATGTCAAAAATTGAAATGGCAATAAATTTGATGACTTCTGATTCAGCTTCTTTCAAACGATTGTACGCCAATTTTTAACTTGTGAAATAGCGGGTTTGAAAGCGGGATGGTTCTGGCTTTGCGGCATAATGGACATCTCAAGCTGCTTGGGCTAACCTACCTTTGACGCATTAAACATTTAACGATAAGGAGAACCCTATGAGCACTATACCGCGTATGAGCAATCTGTTTTTGCAGCTTGGCCTGGATGATAGCGATGAAGCTATTGCCAAGTTCATTGGCCAGCACCAATTGGCGGCTGATGTTGATATTGCCGATGCCCCTTTCTGGACAGAAGCACAGCGTCAATTCATTGCTGAAAAACTGGAAATTGATGGTTCCTGGACTACCATTGTTGACCAGCTTAATGAGTCACTTCATGAAGATGCCGTAAAACAAAAAACCGGTTTAAACTAAAACGATTGTGTAACAAAAACCTCATTAAGCAATCGCCGTGAGGCCATCGCCCGGAAGTTTTCCCGCTACGGCACCCTGAACTGCCCCCCAAAATGGACATCAATTCAACTTTTGGGGGACTTGTTCAATAATGAAATATGATGCCCATTAAGCCTCTGCCAGAATACGCAAGGCTTCTTCTTTTACCCTTGCCGGTGCGGTACCGCCAATATGGGCACGGGCAGACACCGAACCTTCCAGTGTCAGTACTTCAAACACATCTTCTTCAATGTTGGCATTGAATTCCTGCAATTGTGCCAGGTTTAAATCAGCCAGGTCGCAGCCGGATTCTTCGCATTTACGTACCGCCAGGGCGACAGCTTCGTGGGCATCACGGAAAGGCAGGCCTTTTTTAACCATGTAATCGGCCAGGTCAGTGGCGGTAGAAAAGCCTTGCAGGGCAGCGGCACGCATGTTCTCTGGCTTAACCTTGATGCCGCCAACCATGTCGGCAAAAATGGTTAAAGTATCACGCAAGGTATCGGCAGAATCGAACAGGCCTTCTTTATCTTCCTGGTTATCTTTATTGTAGGCCAGCGGCTGGCCTTTCATAAGGGTAAGCAGGGCAATCAGGTTGCCATTAACACGGCCGGTTTTACCGCGCGCCAGTTCAGGCACGTCGGGGTTTTTCTTTTGCGGCATGATAGAGCTACCGGTGCAGAAGCGGTCGGCCAGTTCAATAAAACCAACGCGTGGGCTCATCCATAAAATCAGCTCTTCAGACAGGCGTGAAATATGGGTCATGACCAATGAAACAGCTGCGCAGAATTCAATTGCAAAGTCACGGTCGGAAACGGCGTCCAGTGAGTTGCGGCAAACACCGTCAAACTCAAGGCTGCGTGCCACCCGTTCACGGTCAATCGGGTAGGAAGTACCGGCCAGGGCAGCAGCACCCAAAGGCAATTGGTTAACCCGCTTGCGGCAATCTTGCAAACGCTGGGCATCACGGGCAAACATTTCGGCGTAAGCCAGCAAGTGGTGGCCAAAAGTGACGGGCTGGGCAACCTGTAAATGGGTAAACCCGGGCATGATGGTATTGTGGTGCTCAAGCGCCACAGTGGCCAGTGCCTGGCGTAATTGCACCAACAATTGAGCCGAAATGTCAATTTCCTCGCGCAGCCATAAGCGGATATCGGTAGCCACCTGGTCATTGCGTGAGCGGCCGGTATGCAAACGCTTGCCGGCATCACCAATCAGTTCAACCAGACGTTTCTCAATATTCAGGTGAACATCCTCAAGATCAAGCAGCCATTCAAACTGGCCCTGTTCAATCTCAGCCAGTACTTGTTGCATGCCTTTTTGAATATCGGCCAGGTCTTGTGCAGAAATTACCCCAACATGGGCCAGCATATCAGCATGGGCCAAAGAACCCTGGATATCAAAGCGGGCCAGCCGTTTATCAAAATCAACCGAAGCGGTATAGCGCTTGACGAGGTCTGAAACCGGTTCGTTGAAACGGGCAGACCAGGCCTGTGCCTTGTTGTCAAATTGATTTTGTGAGGATGTATTGTTGGACATAATTTTGTGCGTATATGATTAAAAATAAAAATGGAAGAAGAAATTTATACTAATTATAAGTATTTTTATCGTTGATAAAGCGCAACTGTGTTTTAATTAAAAGTTTAATGGATATTTAAGTTTTTCTATCATGGAAGCACCTATTTTAATCGCTTTGGCTCAAATTAATGCAACGGTAGGGCGTTTTGCAGACAATGCGGCGCTTATCGTGCAGGCGGCACAAAAGGCCCATGAACATGGCGTGGATATTCTGGTTTTACCAGAATTGGCATTGGTTGGCTATCAAGCCGAAGATTTATTGCTACGCCCTGAATTCATTAAGAAACAGGCTTCCGAATTTGAAAACTTATGTGCCAAACTGGCAGGTTTTACTGGCCTGCATGTATTAATAGGGCATGTAGTCAAAACTGCCCAAGGCATACACAATAGTGCTTCTTTGGTGGTTAATGGCAAGGTTGAAGGGACTTATTTCAAGCAGGAATTGCCCAATTATTCGGTCTTCGATGAAAAACGCTATTTTACAGCCGGCAATGAGTCTTTTACGTTTACGCTGAAGGGTCATTGTTTTGGCGTTGCCATCTGCGAAGACACCTGGCTGCCCCAGGTACCCGAACAGGCGGCCAGTGCCGGGGCGCAAACACTGTTAGTGCTCAATGCTTCTCCTTACACCATGAATAAAGATGACCAGCGTATCAAGGTCATGCAGAACAACATCTGTAAACATAGTATGGCTGTTGTCTATTGCAATATGGTGGGCGGACAAGATGAACTGGTTTTTGATGGCAATTCTTTTGTACTGAACAGGCAAGGGCAGCTGGTTCAGGAGCTGAATACGTTTGTACAGGCTTTGGGTATTGTGAAATTGCAAACCAATGTCTTAACAGCTGAACAAGCCTTACCACTTGCCCAGGAACGTCAAAACAACGTTCTGCCTTTTAATAATTTACATAAAAACAATACCGAACCGCCAGAATCTGAAGTATGGCGGGCCCTGGTATTAGCCACGCAAGATTACCTTGGCAAGAATTTTTTCAAAAAAGCCTTGCTGGGCCTGTCAGGCGGTATAGATTCTGCCGTCGTGCTGGCTATTGCAGTAGATGCCCTGGGCGCCCAACATGTGCAGGCGGTCATGATGCCATCTGAATACACGGCGGATATTTCCGTGACTGATTCTCAGGATATGGCACAACGATTGGGCATTAGTTACCATGAGGTTGCCATTGCCAACATGTTTGAGGCTTACCTAAACGCCTTGTCGCCCATCTTCGGAAATCTGCCGGTAGATACTACCGAAGAAAACCTGCAGGCACGTATTCGCGGAACCTTGTTAATGGCCATGTCCAACAAGTTTGGTTCGGTGGTGTTAACCACCGGCAATAAGTCTGAGCTGGCAACCGGCTACTGTACCTTGTACGGCGATATGGTGGGCGGTTTTGCCATGCTTAAAGATTTGCCCAAAACCTGGGTTTATCGTCTTGCCCAATGGCGCAACACCATTACGCCGGCCATCCCTGAAAGAATCATTACCCGTCCCCCGTCAGCCGAACTAAGACCCGATCAAACCGATCAGGACAGTTTGCCGGAATACGATATCCTGGATGGCATTATCGAACGAATGATGGAGCAAGACCAGTCATCAGAAGAAATTATTGCTGCCGGCTATGGCCGTCACGATGTTGAGAAAGTTGCCCGTTTGTTAAGGATTAATGAATATAAACGTCGGCAGGGGGCTCCTGGGCCCAAATTAACGCGCCGGGCATTTGGCCGGGACTGGCGCTCTCCAATTACCAATGGATATCCTTTTTAGCCTCATTCAATGGCATGGGCAGGTTAAAATCATTAACAATGAACATTGTAATTGAAGGACAGACAAGGTGAAATTAGTAACTGCAATTATCAAACCTTTCAAACTTGATGAGGTTCGCGAAGCCTTGGCTGAAATTGGCGTCAGCGGCATGACCGTTACCGAAGTCAAGGGTTTTGGGCGCCAAAAAGGGCATACCGAACTTTATCGCGGTGCAGAGTATGTGGTAGATTTTCTGCCCAAAGTAAGAATTGAACTGGCCATCCCCGACAATCAGGTTGATTTTGCCCTTGAAGCCATCGTTAAGGCTGCCCGGACAGGAAAAATCGGTGACGGCAAAATATTTGTTACCCATATCGAAAAAGCTGTTCGTATCCGTACTGGTGAGCAGGATGACCAGGCACTCTAGACAACAAAAGCGCCAGGCATTCTAGTACGCGTGTTTTTATGCTACATTCTGTTTTTTCTTTTGACTTGCTCCCGGAATGATTTCATTCCAGAATGCGGGTAAAAAGCATTCGGTCACCAATAGGGGCTGCTCGTCTTTCCAGAATGTAGAACGTCTGGCAAGTGTTGGCTTAACCGGAACAGGACGTAAAACCTGGGCCAGCGTGTGGTAAATGGGCATGCTTCTTTTAACAAGCCCGCATTCAAAATTGGAGCGCGAAATAGCACGATCGTTGTAAAGAATATCAGCCAAAGGACGGGTTGTTAATTTCCTGATGCCTTGCCATACGCCATGTGATGCTTTTAATGGGGTAAGGCTGCGTGCGGCAACCGCCGGAATGCCATTAATGGACATTAAAATTTCACGCACCCATACGGGGCTGGATATATATTGCCGGCAAGTACTTGCCTCATCAAAAGGCAGACTTTGTATGCATTCTTTCAATATCTTTATTTCAACGTTGCCAAGTTGTCGCAAACCGCTTGTTAGTGCGCCAGGACGAAACAACCACTGCTTTTGTATGTGGTTAAGTTTTGGCGGAGGTGCTATTAGCCAGTTTGGCGTATCTGTATAAGTGTTCATTACAACAAATGTTCATTTTTTTATTAATGGAATATATCAATAATTCACTCAGTATTGAGTTGAAATGCTAAAAAATTTGAGAAATACATGGAAAAAACAAGAATTTCTAAACTCATGTCCGAAAAAGGGATATGTTCACGCCGTGAAGCAGATGCCTATATTGAACGTGGGTGGGTAAAAGTTGACGGCAGGGTGGTTGGCTTGGGTGACAAAGCCTACCCTAACCAGACTATCACACTTGATAAAATGGCGCAGGCCAGGCAAACCGCCAGGGTAACCATTATCCTGAACAAGCCGGTTGGCTATGTATCGGGGCAGGCAGAAAGCGGATACCGCCCGGCAGCCACCCTGATTACGCCTGATCGTCAGTTTGATAAAAGCCGTCAACGATTTGAGTCTGGGCATCTGCGCGGCCTGGCACCGGCAGGCAGGCTGGATATTGACTCACAAGGTTTGCTGGTGCTAACCCAGGATGGTCGCATTGCCAAGCAGCTAATTGGCGAAGACTCTGAAGTAGAAAAAGAATACCTGGTCAGGGTTGAAGGAAGAATTCAGGGCAATGGCCTGAGTTTACTGAATCATGGTCTGACACTGGACGGACAGGCCTTGCGCCCGGCAGAAGTTTCATGGTTGAATGATGATCAGTTAAAATTCATTTTGCACGAAGGTAAAAAACGACAAATCCGTCGCATGTGTGAATTGGTGGGCCTTAAAGTAGTTGGGTTAAAACGGGTTCGTATGGGGAATGTCACATTGGCAGACTTGCCAGTAGGACAATGGCGTTATTTAAAAGGACATGAACGCTTCCTTTAACATTAATTGGAAATAGTATGAGTATAAAAAAACGGGTTAATTTCACTGTACTTGGGGTTGCTTTTTTTCTTGCAGGCTGCGATACCATAGAATTGTTTCCCGATGACCGCAAAGGAGGGACCTTGCTGAGTGATGTCCCCGTAATGCCCACCGAACCGGTACCCGACCGACAACCGTCAGAGTTGCCGCGGCAGCCAGCGGGGGTTGCGTCTTCTCTTGTGATCTATGTCTCCTCAATGACGCCGCTAGCGGGCTATATTCCCGTCCAGCAAAGTGGTCAGCTTATTTATGTTGATCCCAGCCAAACGCTAACCAGAAATGATTTGCAAAACGTAGTTGCCAAACAGGATGGTTCAGGCAATGTGTTTGTTGATTTGCATTTTTCAGGGCAGGGCAGTGCAAAGCTTGCCAACTTCACCAGCCGTAATGTGGGTAAAGATTTAACTGTGACCATGAATAACAAGCTGGTATCAATTTTAGCCATTGGCGAAACCATTAGCACTGGCCATTTGTTTGTTCCCATGGGCACAGCTGCTCAGGCCAGTGATCTTGAACAGCGCATTCAGGATGGTGAGTAATTAAGCTAACAATGTTGATGAGCTGACGCCCATTTAATACTTGGCAAGCCAATTTGCTGAATAAAGACTGCCCGGGTTTGGCATTACGCCAAACTCGGGCTTTTTTTCATTAAATGTCAATGGTGGCAATAACAGGGGTGTGATCTGAAGGTTGTTCATTTCTGCGGGGTTGTTTATCTATGACGCATTCAGTACATAAATCTCGTAATGGTTTTGAAAGTAGAATGTGGTCAATTCGCAAGCCAGCATTGCGCCTGAAGCCCATCATGCGGTAATCCCACCAGCTGAATAACTTTTCTTCCTGTTCAAACAGGCGAAAAGAGTCGGTCAGGCCCAAGTCAAGCAAACGCTGGAAAGCTTCGCGTTCAGGTGGAGAAACCAGAATATCACCACTGTATTTATCATGTGCATCGCGGTCTTCAGGGGCTACGTTATAGTCACCTAAAACAGCCAGATTGGGGTATTTCTCAAGTTGTTGTTCCAGATACTGGTGCAGGGCCTTGAACCATTCAAGCTTATAGGTGTATTTATCACTGTCCAATGAGCTTCCGTTGGGACAGTAGGCGCAAATAATGCGGATATCCCCAATTGAAGAGGGCACGGTAATACTGACCAGTCTTTGCTGTGCATCAACGAAAAACGGGTTGTTCAGTATAATATCAACAGGCGCTTGTCTGGAAATAATGGCCACGCCGTTATAGGTTTTCTGGCCGGTCCAGGCGCAGTGGTAACCTATTTCTTTAAAAGCATCAAGCGGAAATTTATCGGTTTCCTGCTTCAGTTCCTGAAGACACAGGGCATCAACGGGGTTTTCCTGTAGCCAGGCAATCACTTGCGGCAATCTAACCTTAAGTGAATTGACGTTCCAGGTTGCGATTTTCATGTATTAATAAATCCTTTGAGATAGAAGGCGATCTGGGTTAAATTAAAAGGCTATTTTAGTTCAAAATAATATTTATGTTTTTTTACCAAAAGGATTGAAGAGATGAGCGAGATTTTTGTGGTTGCTGGTGTTAGAACGGCCATTGGTGATTTTGGTGCTTCGTTAAAAGATATACCGCCATGTGAATTGGGCAGTACGGTTATTAAAGAGGCTCTTTCCCGGGCTCATCTTGATGGCATTGACGTTGGCCATGTTGTGGTGGGTCATGTCGCCAATACCGAGCCCCGCGATATGTATGTCTCCCGGGTGGCCTCCGTTAATGCCGGCGTTTCTATTGAAACCCCTGCATTCAATGTAAACCGTCTTTGTGGTTCAGGCTTGCAGGCGATTGTTTCTGCCGCCCAGTCAATTATGTTGGGTGATGCCTCGGTTGCCGTGGCTGCGGGTGTTGAAAACATGAGCCGGGCACCTTATATTCTGCCTGCCCATCGTTTTGGCGCACGCATGGGTGACAGTGTGGCCATGGACATGATGACCGGTGCGTTGTCTGACCCTTTTGAAAAAATCCATATGGGTGTCACCGCTGAAAATGTCGCCAAAAAATTCAATATTACCCGTGAAGAGCAAGATGCCTTGGCGGTGGAATCCCATCGCCGGGCCATTCATGCAATTGATAATGGCTACTTTAAAGATCAAATTCTTCCAATCGTACAAAAAACACGTAAAGGTGATGTAACATTTGATACCGATGAGCATGCGCGCCGTGATATCACGCTTGAAGGGCTGGCTAAACTCAAACCGGTTTTTGTTCGTGAAAACGGTACGGTAACGGCTGGTAATGCGTCAGGAATCAATGATGGTGCCGGCGCCGTGGTATTAATGAACGCCCAAGAAGTGAAGCAGCGCAACCTGCAACCACTGGCTCGATTGGTGGCCTACGCGCATGCAGGTGTAGAGCCGGGAATCATGGGTATCGGCCCGGTCCCCGCTACGCAAAAGGTATTGGCCAAGGCTGGTCTTACCATTAATGACCTTGATGTTATCGAGGCAAACGAAGCTTTTGCGGCACAAGCCTGCGCAGTAAGCAAAGCGCTTGGCTTTGATCCGGCAAAAGTCAATCCTAATGGCAGTGGCATTAGCTTGGGGCATCCCATTGGTGCAACCGGTGCCATTATTACAGTAAAAGCCTTGTACGAGCTGCAACGTATTCAAGGCAAATACGCACTGGTTACCATGTGTATTGGTGGTGGCCAGGGTATTGCAGCAATTTTTGAGCGAGTTTAATGGTAAGCAGAAAGTTGGAACCCCATCCTGTCTATGATGCACCCGCAATGTCAGAACAGGATGGCATACGATATTTACATTTCGACAGTATCTGGATGCAAGGCGCCATGCAGGTTTCAAAACCGTCGCGCCTTGTTTTTGAATATACCGAGCAAATGATGGCCTGGTTGTTGTTCCTGTCCCCCCCCAAAGATAAAAGCATTGGTATTTTGGGTCTGGGAGCCGGCGCATTAACACGCTTTTGTCTCAGGCATACGCAAAGCCAAACCATCACCGTAGAGTGGAATCCGATGGTCACGGCAATATGTCAGTCTTACTTTCGTTTGGGTGATCACAAAAGGCACGCCATGATCCATGATGATGCCCATGAGTGGGTCATCGACCCACTCAATCACGACAGCTGTTCTGTGCTCATGGTTGATTTATACGACTATACCGCGCAGGGGCCGGTTTGCAACTCATTGGTGTTTTACCAGGGGTGCCGCCGCGTATTGGGTGATCTGGGTATTGCAGTTATTAATCTGTTTGGGCATCACCCCAGCTTTCATTCCAATATCAGGAATATCAATAAAGCCTTCGCAAACCGGGTAATTATGTTTCCCGAAACAGAGGACGGAAACCGGATAGTTCTGGCTTTTACCGGGCCGGCCCTTGAAATTGAAGAAGAGGTTTTGGCTGCCCGTGCGGCCGATGTTGAGCGCCGTTATGGTTTACCTGCTACAAAGTGGGTAAAGCTCCTGTCAGGCGAGCATAAAATGAAGGGTCTGTTGAAGTTCTAACAAACTTGTCATGGCGCATGCTGGTTTTTATCAGTGTTACTGGTATATGGCCTGTGTGAGAATTTAGAATTTATTACTTAGTCGGAGTTGTTATGTTGGCAAAAAAATTCAAATCGGGTCTAGGGGCTACTTTGGTGGCTGCAATAGTCGCCTCTAATCTGGCTTACGCACAAGAAAAGTCTGTAGCCATTACAGCCATTGTCGAGCACCCGGCACTTGATTCAGTTCGTGACGGTGTCATAGAGGCGCTTGAAAAAAACGGCTATATAAAAGGCAAAAACCTTGATCTTGATTACCAGAGCGCACAAGGCAATACAGGCACGGCAGCACAAATTGCACGCCAGTTTATTGGTGACAAACCCAATGCCATTGTGGCTATTGCCACCCCTTCGGCCCAGGCTGTTGTAGCCGCCACCAAGCAAGTTCCCGTGGTATATTCCGCCGTAACCGACCCGGTTGCCGCGCAACTGGTTTCAACCGTCGAGGCATCGGGTAGCAATGTCACCGGTGTATCCGATGTGCTTGAGCTTGAAAAGCAGGTAGGCCTGATCAAACGCGTTGTTCCCAATGCCAGGAAAGTAGGGATGGTCTATAACCCCGGAGAGGCCAACTCTGCAGTTGTTGTTAAGCGACTGCACGAGTTGCTACCCAAAGAGGGTATGGAACTAATAGAAGCTGCAGCGCCCCGTTCTGTTGATGTGGGTTCTGCCGCACGAAGCCTGATTGGCAAAGTTGATGTTATTTATACCAACACCGACAACAACGTGGTTTCTGCCTATGAAGCGCTGGTCAAAGTGGGCAATGAAGCTGACATCCCCTTAATTGCTTCCGATACTGACAGCGTTAAGCGTGGCGCCATTGCCGCCTTGGGTATCAACTATAAAGACCTGGGCATCCAGACGGGTGAAATCGTGGTCCGTATTCTGAAAGGTGAAGATCCAGGCACTATTCCTTCACAAACCAGTTCCAAACTGGAATTGTACGTCAACCCTGCAGCGGCAAAAAACCAGGGGGTCGAACTATCTGAAGATCTCTTGAAGTCAGCCGCCGTGGTAGTAGAATAAAAAATATTGAATTACAAACCCTGTTTTATCCGGGTTTGTGATTCATGTTGGCATTTAGCGGTATTAATATATACCGTTGTACCTTACACGACCATAATTACTAATACACATGTCCTTATTTTCATCTCTTGGTGCGTTTGAGCTGGGTTTTATTTACAGTCTGGTAGCACTTGGTGTCTTCATTTCGTTCCGGATCTTGCGCTTTCCCGACCTGACTGTTGATGGTACATTTGCTACGGGTGGGGCCATTGCTGCCCTGGTTATCAGCCTTGGAGGCGACCCTTTTCTGGCAACCGCACTGGCGATGCTGGTTTGTGCATTTGCCGGCATGATAACGGGTTGGCTAAACGTCAAGCTGGGTATTATGGATTTGCTGGCCAGTATTCTCATGATGACCGCCCTGTATTCCATTAATCTCAGAATTATGGGTGGCCCAAATATACCGCTCATTTTCAATGATACGGTATTTTCAATCTTGCAACCTGCTTTCATCGATGACTATATCTGGCGGCCGCTGCTTTTGTTATTGGTTGTGTTAATGGCCAAATTTTTATTGGACCGTTACTTTGCTACCCAATCTGGACTGGCCATGCGTTCAACCGGTTCAAACCTCCGGATGGCCAGGGCGCAAGGCATATCAACCGATCGCATGGTTATGTTGGGCATGGCCATATCAAACGCGTTGGTCGGACTGGGTGGCGCATTGTTTGCGCAATCCCAGGGGGGGTCAGATATATCAATGGGAATAGGTACCATTGTGATTGGGCTGGCCGCGGTTATTGTTGGACAAAGCATTATTCCTGCCCGCAGGTTTGTTTATGTAACGCTGGCCGTTATTATTGGCGCCGTGCTGTATCGCTTTTTTATTGCCCTGGCTTTAAACAGTGATTTTGTCGGGCTCAAGGCACAAGACCTTAACCTGGTTACGGCTTTACTGGTTACTTTTGCGCTAATTTTGCCTAAACTTAATAAAATGTTAAAGGCGAAAAAAGGTTAACAAGATGCTAAAAGCTAAAAACTTACATATTACTTTTAATCCGGGTACACCTATTGAAACCCGGGCCTTGCAAGGCATGTCATTAACGATCCCTGAAGGGCAGTTTGTTACGGTCATTGGTTCTAACGGTGCCGGGAAGTCCACTTTTTTAAATGCCATTGCCGGTGAAATTATGGTGGACACCGGTAGTGTCCGGCTTAATGATCTTGATATCACCGGTGTACCGGGTTGGCAACGGGCAGGCAGTGTGGCACGCGTATTCCAGGACCCTATGGCCGGAACCTGTGAAGACCTGACCATCGAAGAAAATCTTTCTCTGGCCTATAACCGGGGACATTCAAGAGGCCTGGGTCAAGCCATTAAGCCATTCATGAAAGACCTCTTCCGGGAGCGTCTGGCTATTCTGGGGCTAGGGCTTGAAAATCGCCTTACCGACCGTATCGGATTGCTGTCGGGCGGGCAACGGCAAGCGGTTAGTTTACTAATGGCAGCCTTGCAACCCAGCAAGATTTTATTGCTAGACGAGCATACTGCGGCACTAGACCCAAGAACGGCCCATTTTGTACTTGAATTAACGCAAAAGCTGGTGGCAGAACAAAAGTTAACCACCATGATGGTCACGCATAGCATGAAACAAGCGCTTGAAACAGGTGAAAGAACGGTTATGCTGCACCAGGGGCAGGTGGTGCTGGATGTTGCTGGAGAAAAGCGCAAAGGAATGAGCGTCTCCGATCTGCTTCAAATGTTTGAAAAAGTCAGGGGTGAACAGGTTTCTGACGATGCACTTTTATTGGGCTAGTCAAAACAATTTCATTTTGCTGGGTTAAAATATGCGATTATTGCGTAATTAAAATGGTTCTTGTTACGGTGACCATCTTATGTTGGTCTGTGCATGTTATTTAATGTTTTTTTACATTTACAAAATGTTAAAAAATCGTTATGTGATTTAAATATTGCTTAGGCAAGTATTATTTTTGCAATGGTTGAAATATTGCCTAGGCAAGTGTTTTTTCCACTATAATTTACGCTATCTTTTAATTGAATCAACATTTTCAATAAAAATATCCTTAAGGGGTGTTTTTCAGGTCACAGTCAAATGAGAATAAAACCAACCTTTGCCAATCATAAAATTGCAACACTGCTTGCATGTTCGGCGCTCATATTAAGTGGTTGTGGAAAAGACGAGGCGGCCAATTCTGCCGCAGCCGGAGGCCCGCCGGTCTTCCCCGTCTCCACGATTAAAGTAGAGCCCGCTGAAGCCAGAATTTACACCACTTTGTCGGGTCGGATACAGGCCATTAAAGATGCCGAGGTTCGTGCCCGTGTTACTGGTATTATTGAAAGCATTGCGTTTCAGCAGGGAAGTGTTGTTAAAGAAGGGCAGTTACTGTTTAACATAGATCCTGCCACTTATCAGGCAGCAGTTAATCAGGCTGCTGCTGCACTGGAACAGGCCGAAGCGAATGCCAAAAGCGCCCGTTTATTGGCGAAACGCTATTCAACTCTGGTCAAGTCGGCAGCGGTAAGCCGCCAGGAATACGATAATGCGATTGCACAGGCTGCCCAGGCAGATGCCGCCATCAGTCAGGCCAAAGCAGCCCTTGATGCCGCTCAAATCAATCTTGGTTACACCAAAGTAACCTCTCCTATTGATGGCATTATTGGTGAGGCATTTGTCACCGAGGGAGCATTGGTCAGTGCTGCCAGTGGCACGCATTTGGCTACGGTGCAGCAAATAGATCAAGTTTATGTGGACTTTTCCCAAACGACCGGTGAGCTGGGTAATCTGCGCAAGGCACTGGCTGATGGCCAGCTTCAACAAACCGAAACGGGGACTGCCGTTGTCCAGCTTGAAATGGATGATGGCTCTCTTTACCCCGAAAATGGCAAACTGCTTTTTACGGGTGTTACCGTAAACCCAACAACCGGCCAAGTTACCTTGCGCTCTGTTTTTCCCAACCCGCAGCATATCCTGTTGCCAGGCATGTTTACCCAGGTCAGGCTAGAGCAGGGCATCAGCCCACAGGCACTTATGGTGCCTGACCAAGCCTTACAACGTACTCCAGACGGTTTGGTAAAACTGTTGCTGGTTAAAGATGATAAGGTTGTTTCTGTTGCTGTTGAAGAAGGCAATTCCGTTGATGGCAAAACCATTATCAATAAAGGCCTGAGTCCCAATGATGAAGTCATTGTTGAAGGCTTCCAGAAGGCACAGCCAGGCGGCACGGTAAAACCAATGCCCTGGAAAAAACCATCACCTGAAGAAACCGCCGGTTCCAATAATTCTGCGGAAAACTGAGAAGATATATGTCAAACTTCTTTATTAATCGCCCGATTTTCGCCTGGGTTGTTGCGATTATCATTTTCTTTGCTGGCGTAATTGCAATTCCGTTCATGCCGGTGGCGCAATACCCCGAAGTCGCCCCTCCTACCATTAACATCAGTGCGACTTATCCCGGTGCTTCTGCTGAAGATGTGGCGCAACAGGTTACCAGTGTCATTGAAAATGAGCTAAATGGAGCAGAAGACCTTCTTTATTACTCATCAACCAGTGATGCTTATGGCCGTTCAGACATTGACGTCATCTTCAAGCCTGGCACCGATCCAAACATGGCTCAGGTTGAAGTCCAGAACAAAGTGGCTAACGTCTCTTCCAAACTGCCGCAGGCAGTGATGGATCAAGGCCTGAGGTTCAGCAAGAGTTCGGCGGGTTTCTTATTGATTGTGGCGTTAAGCTCTACAGATGGCTCCACTTCGGCGGCCGAATTGGGTGACTACATTACCCGGAATATCCAAAACTCAATTTCCCGGATTGAAGGGGTGGGTACTTTCCAGCTATTTGCCGCACCTAGGGCCATGCGTATCTGGACTGACCCTGCCAAGCTCACCAGTTATGGTATGACCATGACCGATATCAGTACCGCGTTGGCGGCACAAAATCGGGCCATTGCGGCCGGTACCCTTGGCTCTCCGCCTACACCTGAAGACCAGGAAATCAGTGCCATTGTTTCTACCAATGGCCAGCTGGAAACCGCTGCAGAATTTGCCAATATCGTTTTGCGTGCCAACCCTGACGGTTCTATTGTGCGCGTCAAGGATGTGGCCAGGGTTGAGATTGGTTCAGACTCGTATCAGTTCAGCTCCCGCCTGAATGGCTCTCCATCTGCCGCTTTTGCGATTTCACTGGCGCCCAATGCTAATGCGCTGTCAACCGCAAAATCAATTAGCGATGAAATGAAAAGCCTGTCCCGTTATTTCCCCGAGAACGTGACATACAGCATTCCTTACGATACCGCACCTTATGTAGATGCCTCTATCACTCAAGTGGTGCATACGCTGATAGAAGCCATGATTCTGGTTTTTATCGTGATGTTCGTGTTCCTGCAAAATGTCAGGTATACGGTCATTCCTGCCGTGGTGGTGCCAATTGCATTAATGGGTACCGTGGCAACGTTGCTGTTTATGGGTTACTCCATTAATACCCTTACCATGTTTGCCATGGTTCTGGCCATTGGTATTTTGGTGGATGATGCAATTGTTGTTGTTGAGAACGTAGAACGAATCATGTCCGAAGAAGGGCTTTCACCCAAAGATGCCACTTATAAGGCCATGCCACAAATCGGTGGAGCTATTGTTGGTATTACCTTGGTCCTGATGACTGTTTTCATTCCTTTAGTCTTCATGAGCGGTTCCGCTGGTGTTATTTATCGCCAGTTTGCCGTCTCCATGATTGTCTCAATCGGATTTTCGGCGTTTCTGGCCTTAACGTTTACGCCCGCCTTATGCGCAACCATTTTAAAACCGGTTGCCAAGGGTCACAATGAAATTAAAAAAGGCTTTTTTGGCTGGTTTAACCGGGTGTTCAATAAAATAACCAACGGTTATTCCGGCTGGGTGGGTGCTTTCATCAAAAGAGGTGGACGCATGATGCTAATCTACCTGATTCTCTCGGTTGGCATGGCCTACCTGTTTTTGC
>JAVESC010000061.1:0-16716 GCA_034006805.1 Advenella sp. | reverse complement strand
GAATAGCCAGGCTAAATGCAGAAGTAAGGCGGTTTTAGTTGGCTATTCTATTCAATGACCAGGGTTCCCTGTCGGTAAAATGATATTTTGGTCAGTTTTGGTACCCTTCGGGGGCAGGTAAGGGGCTAGTGTGTTAGTCGTCATTGGATACGTTATTGTATTAGTTTGTGTTTTTGGGGCCTATGTAGGTATGGGCGGGCATCTAAGTGCCCTTTTTCAGCCTCTTGAACTGGTTCTTATTGGTGGTGCTGCACTGGGTGCCTACGTGGCAGCTAATAATATGCGCTCAATTAAGCAATTGGGTAACAGCCTGCTGCGGCTGTTCAGAAAGAATAAATATGATAAGGCCCTGTATCTGGAAATTCTTTCCTGCCTTTTTGTCCTGACCAGAAAAGCCAAAAGTGAAGGCAAGAACGTGATTGAAGCGCATATTGAAGCGCCCAATGAAAGTGATATTTTTAGCCAGTTCCCCATGGTGCTTAATGATCCAAGAGTGCTGAATTTTATCTGTGATTATTTCCGAATGATTATCACCAGTAACATGAGCGCTTTTGAGCTTGAGCAGCTCATGGATGAGGAAATTGATACTTATCGCCACGAAATGAACGTGCCCGTAAAAGGGCTCAAGGCAGTGGGTGACGGTCTTCCGGCTTTTGGGATTGTGGCTGCCGTCTTGGGGGTCGTTAAGGCACTGGCATCAATTGACCAGCCACCGGCTATTTTAGGAGACCTGATTTCCAAGGCGATGGTGGGGACTTTTCTGGGCATTTTAATGGCATACGGCTTTGTCTATCCCGTCGCCGATGCCATCGAGCGACGAAATAACGAAAGCTATAAGACATTGGAATGCATCAAGGTCACTTTGCTTGCCTATATGCACGGCTATTTGCCTGCTGTTGCAGTTGAATTTGGTCGTAAAGTCCTGTTTTCTTCGGTTCGCCCTTCATTTACGGAGCTTGATGAACAGGTCCAATTGTCCAAATCTTCCAAGTAAACATAAAGTATGTCAGGTAATGCGCCCCGTATAGTTATCCGGAAAAAACGCACTTCTCACGAAGAGGGGCATTCAGGTGGCTCATGGAAAATTGCTTATGCAGACTTCATGACGGCCATGATGGCTTTTTTTCTGGTGATGTGGATTTTGTCGCTGGTACCAAAAAGCGAGCTTAAAGATCTGGCCGATTATTTCAGGCGACCGCTTATTTCAGCTGTAACCGGTGATCCTTATGTGCCAGCCAGTCGAAACGTGATTCCTGGCGGGGGGACACCATCGCCTATTCCCACTAAAAGTGCCTTGCAGGAAATTACTGCCCTGATTCCACAAGTTAGTCGTAGTGAGCAGAGTGAAGATAACGAGCGGTTGGAAAATCTGAAACGAAATGTCGATTTACAAATAGAAAATAATCCAACCCTGAAGAATTTTCAGCCACAAATGGTGATGGACATGACGCCAGAGGGGTTGCGTATTCAAATTCTGGATAATCAGCAGCAACCTATGTTTGCCACGGGTAGCGCGCAGCTTAACCCTGAAATGATTTACATACTTAAAGAGCTCGCGCCTTTGTTGAATGATATGCCCAACGGGATTTCCATTGGCGGCCATACCGATGCGACCCAATATGTAACTGGAGAGCATGCGTATAGCAATTGGGAGCTGTCAGCCGACCGGGCCAATTCTGCCCGGCAGACCTTGGTGAATAATGGGCTGTCTGAAAGCAAGATAAGACGCATACTGGGCTTGTCATCAACGATTAACCTGGTTAAGGATGATCCCTACTCACCAATTAACCGACGCATCAGCATTGTGGTGCTGAATCATAAAGCCGAACAAGTGCTTGAGAAAATGAATGCTTCGCCTGGTTTGAAGCAGGAAGATCTGGATGCAAGATTGCAACATGCAAAAGACCGGCACGAGACGCCATCCGTTTCTTCGTTAAGTAGCGTACCCCCCCTTTCTTCCTCGATCAATTCTGCAACCCTTGCCCAGGTTCCCAAAAGCAAGCCTGATTCATCTGCCCGTCAGGTATTTATTCCCTCTCAGGATATGGTTTCTGTTGTTGCAGGGCAGGCGGATAGTGAACAGGCAGACAGTGAAAAGGCGGTTCAGTTGGTTCAGGGCTTGGGTGACAGTGGGTATGATATTGAAAAAATAATGCCTTCTCCTTCTATAAGCAAGCAAGAAAATGTTTTGTGGCAAACAGCCGATACAGTTGTGGGCTCCCTGTTGGGAACCGCGACGGCAGCGATTCCTCCTTCATCGGGGTCAGGGCAGGTTTCAACCACCTCGCTGATTTCGCAAAATAAAAACCAGGATTTGATTGAATCAGTAAAGGAAATTGAAAATCCTGCCGTTAATGTAAACAGGCAGGTTGAATACCCGTCTGCGACTGATGTAATGGGCAAGGATCCGGTATTTGTGCAAAAGCCGGTTGTGGCGGATAAAGCGGTTAAACCGGCCAAACAGCCGGAAGCGATCAAACCGCCTGTTTCAGATAAACCAGTCATAGCGGCGAAGAAAGCGGCTTCAGCGAAGAGTAATGTTTCAGCGACGAAAGCGGCTTCAGCGAAGAAGGCGAGTCCAGCAAAGATAGCAGATCCAGTGAAAAAAGTAGCGCCTGCGAAAAAAGCAGAGCCAGTGAGTAAAACCGCTTCCGGGAAGAAACCCGCATCAACGACGAAAGCGTCTCCAGCCAAGAGCGCCCGTTCAGAGATGAGCGTCGCTGCAGAGAAGAAGGGCATCGTCGCAAAGCAGGGAGTTCCTCCACCAAAGGCAAGCACGCTTAAGCAGGCTTCGTCTGTAAGTAAAAGCGGCTCCGGTAGTCCTTCCGGCTCGGCCAAAACGGGCCCATCGACCAGAGCGGTTGATACGGAAATTGATCTCAGGAGCATTCTTCTTAATAATTTTTATCAGTGACAGACAGGTATATGAGCAGCCCAGATTTAAGTGAGTTTCATGATACGTTTTTTGATGAGGCCCAAGAGCTTCTCCAGGGGATGGAGCAGACCTTGCTGTCGCTGGATCCCGAGTCGCCCGATCACGAATCATTGAATGCGATTTTTCGCTGCGCCCATTCCATCAAGGGTGGGGCGGCAGCTTTTGGTGTTTTTGATGACCTGGTGAGCACCACGCATAAACTGGAAAATATTCTTGATCTGGTTCGCAATGGGAAAATGCCCCTGACGCATGAGGCGATTAGTGTTTTTTTAAAAGCCAAAGATGTGTTGTGGGACCTGGTACAGGCTTATCGGGAGCAGCAGGCGCCAAGTGGTGAAAGTGCCCAGGCGCTGCTGGCCATGTTGCAGCAACTGGGTGAGGCAAAGCAACCAGAAAAAAAACCGGGAACCGTCACTGCCGCAGAAGAAGCAAGCCAGGTGATTGAAACGGCCAGAAAACAGGAAACAAAACCGGAAGAAAACACGGAAAACACACCAGATATCGTGATTCCTGATGGTGAAAAGCTGCTGAAAGTCACACTGACTGATGTATCGGAAAAAGACCGTTTGTCCCTGCATAATGAAATGGGTATTATGGGGACGCATATCCGGCAATCAAATTCGGGCAATGAATATTACTATTGGATAAGTTCCGCCTTGCCGCCTGAAGACATTATTGCCGTGTGCTGTTTTGTGATTGATGAAGCACAAATTAAAGTGGAAGAAGACGTATTGGCGGCGCCAGAAACCGCTACGCAGTCTTCGGTCGCTACACCGGTAACGTCCGCACCAACGCAAGAGGCTTCACTTGTAGCTCAGGCACAAGCCAAGCCGGCATCAGGCGCGAACAATAGCCAAAATGAACCAATCCCGTCATTAGCGGCAGGCAATGCCGTTGCTGCAACCACGCCTGCAGCGACCCCTGAAACCACGCTCACGGCAAAAACCGTCAGTGAGGCACCGGTAAAACAGCCGCAGCCTAAAACTGCAGCCGCGAATAAAGAAAGCGGCACAATCCGGGTGCCTATTCAGAAAGTGGATCAACTGGTTAACCAGGTGGGTGAAATGGTGATCAACCAATCTATCCTGATGCAGGCCAATCAGTCACTGGATCCGATTGCGCACGCTTCGCTAATACAGGATATTGAGCATATGGGCAGTGCCTTGCGTACCATGCAAGAGGCGATCATGACCTTGCGCATGATGCCCATGGATTACGCTTTCGGACGCTTTCCCCGACTGGTGCGGGAGACGGCGGGAAAACTGGGCAAGCAGATTGAACTGGTTACCAAAGGCGGAGGAACCGAACTGGACAAGGGCTTGATTGAGCGCATGATAGACCCTTTGACCCATCTGATTCGTAATAGTATTGATCATGGCATTGAAATGCCAGACCTGCGCATGGCGGCAGATAAAGACCCATTGGGCAAAATTACCATTAGTGCGCAACATCAGGGCGGACGTATTATTATCGAGGTCATTGACGATGGCGCAGGGATGGACCGTGAAAAGCTGATCAATAAAGCGATTGAAAAAGGACTGCCTGCCTCGCACAATATGACCGATGACCAGGCATTCATGCTCATTTTCGAAGCCGGGTTTTCTACCGCAGAAAAAGTGACGGATGTATCCGGCCGTGGTGTCGGCATGGATGTCGTCAAGCGCAATATCCAGGAGCTGGGCGGACTCACGCAGATCGAATCTGAAAAAGGCAAGGGCACCACCATACGGATCTCATTGCCACTCACACTGGCCATTATGGATGGTATGACGGTGCAGTCCGGGAATGAGCGATTTGTCCTTTCTTTAAGCCATATTGTTGAATGCCTGCAACCGACGGCCGATCAACTGCGTATGCTTGAGGAAAACAAAGCCTTGCTGTTATTGCGCGGAGAGCATTTGCCCATTATTAATTTATGGGAAATTTTTTCTATTCCCGATACAGAACGAGATCTGGAAAAATCTATTATTGCCGTTTTACAGGTCGGCAAAAGCCGGTATGCCTTGGCGGTAGATCAGCTGTTGGGGCAGCATCAGGTGGTTGTCAAAAACCTTGAAACACATTTCAAGCGGGTACCGTGCGTGTCCGGAGCCACCATTTTGGGTGATGGCAGTGTAGCCCTGATTCTGGACGCGGCTGCCATTCTTGAGCAAAACAAGGTCGGATTGGCGGCTTACGGTTCGGGATTCAATACCCCTGTACTACAACAAGAGAGAGTTTAAGCATGAGCCAGGAAAAAAAAGATGCGCTGAATTATCACTGTCTGGTGTTTTGTGTCGATGGACAGGAATTTGCCATTGATATTCTGAAAGTTCAGGAAATCAGGGAATATCAGCCAGTTAACGTGACACGCGTGGCGCATATGCCACCGTATATCCAGGGGCTGATTAACCTGCGTGGACAAATCATTCCTATTATTGACCTTCGCATAAAACTAAGGGTTAGCGAAGTGGCGTACACCTCGCAAACCGTGGTGATTATTCTGGGTTTGTCGGACCGTATTGTGGGGATTGTGGTGGACAGCGTGTCAAATGTGGAGCTGATTGCTAAAAATACAATTGAGCCTCCTCCTAATGTTAATAATCCTGCCGCCTATTTAATTGGGCTTACCACTTACAAAGACCAATTGTTGCAAATTGTAGATGTTGAAAAACTGATTGACCATGAACACTGGACACTTAGTGACATTAGTCAGGAGGCTTGATGGATACCCTGACAAGATCGATATGGACGGATGCCAATTATAAACATGCCTTGAAAATGCTTCATGATCGAAGCGGTATTATCGTGGGCGAGCACAAAATGAAATCAAGCGAAAGGTTGCTTGAGGGCTTGCGCAAAGAGTTCGGTTTTGCATCTATTGATGATTTTCTCAATGCACTGGAAAAAGACAATGATCACGCAGGATGGCCAGCGTTTATTAACAGTTTTACCATTAACCATACGGCCTTTTTCAGGGAACCGCATCACTTTGATATCCTGACCAAGTATATAGAAAAACACCGGACTGATTGCGCCATGTGGTGTGCTTCCTGCTCTACCGGAGAAGAACCTTATTCCATGGCCATGGTGTTGAATGAAATAGTCGGAGAGCAGGCGGCTTGCTCCAAGATTGTTGCCACCGATATAGACAGCCAGGCGCTTAAAAGAGCCAAAGCAGGCATCTACAGCCTTGATAAATTATCAGGTATTTCCGAGGAACGCCTGCGCCGGCATTTTCTGAAAGGAAACAACCGTTTTGAGGGCAAGGCCAAAGTCAGGCCGGCATTAAGCGCCCGGGTAGAATTTTCTGAATTGAACCTGATGTCATTTTCATGGCCCAAACCGGCCATGTTTGATGTGATTTTCTGTCGCAATACCATGATCTATTTTGATCGTGACACGCAGGTGCGTTTGGTGGCTGATTTTGCCCGTGCCCTGAAGCCGGGCGGCTTGCTGTTTATCGGGCACTCCGAAACGCTGGCAACCACCACAGACCAATTTACCTTATTAGGTCAAACGGTATATAAACGCAATAATCGTTAGTTTTAGCAAGAAGAAATATGACTGAGTTGAAAAAAGGATTGATCCGGGTGTTGTGTGTTGATGATTCAGCATTAATGCGCCGGATTATGACTGAAGTGATTAATGCGGAACCGGATATGGAGGTGGTGGGAACCGCCCCTGATCCGCTGGTGGCCCGGGATATGATCAAGCAATTGAATCCCGATGTGATTACGCTGGACGTGGAAATGCCCAAAATGGACGGGCTGGATTTTCTGGAACGCTTAATGCGCTTGCGTCCGATGCCGGTAGTTATGGTTTCTTCCCTGACCCAGAAAAATTCGGCTATTTCCTTGCGGGCTCTTGAGTTGGGGGCGGTTGAAATTGTCGCCAAGCCCAATGCGCAGTCTGGTAAAACCCTTGAAGCCTATCAGCATGAAGTGGCTGATAAAATCCGTGCGGCCAGCCGGGCCAGGTTGAAGAAATATGTGGCACCCGGTCAAGAAGCACCGGTTATTAAAACAGCGGGAATCGCACATAATGTCAGGAATGACTGGGTGGTGGCGATTGGTTCATCAACAGGCGGTACTGAAGCATTGTCCAGGGTGTTAACTGGCTTGCCGCGTGAATGTCCGCCCATTGTCATTACCCAGCACATGCCGGCAGGGTTTACCGCTTCATTTGTAGAAAGACTTGATCGCACTTGCGCGCTAACCGTGCATGAGGCAAAAGGCGATGAGGTGCTTGAAAGCGGCCATGTTTACCTGGCACCAGGCAGTGTGGCGCATTTGGCCATTCGCAAGTCGGGGGGTGTTTACCGGACGGTGTTGATAGATTCTGAACCCGTCAACCGTCACCGGCCCTCGGTCGATGTCCTGTTTTCCAGTGTGGCCAAAGAGGCCGGCAAAAAAGCTACCGGGATTATATTAACCGGGATGGGCAAGGATGGTGCGCAGGGTTTGCTGGAAATGCGCCAGGCCGGTGCCGATACGTTTGTGCAAAATGAAGCCACTTGCGTGGTGTACGGTATGCCCGGCGAGGCCATGAATATTGGCGCTACCGATGAAGCGGTGGCCCTTGACCGGATAGGCGAACGTCTTTTCAAGGGGCTTGCCAACGCGCAGTCACCGCTTAAGCGATAATAAATAATATTGAACATTTAACATTAGGATAAATGCTGTATGAATAAAGATATCAGGATTTTGATTGTTGACGATTTCCCGACCATGCGCCGCATTGTTAAAAACCTGTTGAAAGACCTGGGGTTTGAAAGCGTTGATGAAGCTGAAGACGGGGCCCAGGCGCTGGGGAAATTGCGTAATGGCGTCTCTGGCTATGATCTGGTGGTTTCCGACTGGAACATGCCGGTGATGGATGGCCTGACCATGCTTAAGGAAATCCGTGCCGATGAAAAGCTTAAACAGATTGCCATCCTGATGGTGACGGCAGAGGCCAAAAGTGAAAATATTGTTAGTGCCGCCAAGGCGGGTGCCGACGGTTATGTGGTTAAGCCCTTTACGGCAGCTACACTGGAAGAAAACCTGCATAAGGTGTTTGAAAAAGCCAAACGCCGCATGAGTGCTTAAACTTAAGCATGCCAAACATCGGATGGACCGCCATGTATCCTGACAAGGACTAAAATAATGAAAAATTTAACACAACCTTTGCCGGAAGACGGAAAGATCAATGCAGAAGCACCGGTTTATGACCGGATTGCCCATGTTACCCGTTTGTTGCGTGATAGCTTGCGCGAGTTGGGGCTTGAACCCAGTGTGCAATCTGCCGCCAAAGCCATGCCAGATGCCCAATCACGTATTCGTTACATTACTTCCTTAACTGAAAAGGCTGCCAATGATGTGCTCAACAGCGCGGAACTGGCCCAATCGGAACTGGGTCACCTGAAAGCAAATGCTGCCAGCCTGTCCGAAGAGCTGGAACAAGCGATGCAGTCTGGTACTCATGATCAGGTGTTGTTATCCGCAGAGCAGGCCAACAATGTCCAGTCTTTCCTGGCGGGCGTGAAAGAGGAACTGCGGCCGGTTGATACCGCTTTGATTGATATCATTACCGCTCAGGCATTTCAGGATCTGACAGGGCAGGTAGCCAGCAAGCTGACCGTGTTGCTGGATCGTATCGAGCAGGAACTGGTGCAGGTGCTAATTGAATACATGCCCGAAAAATACAACCAGGAAATGGAAAAAGAAGTCCAGGCTGAAGATGCCCTGTTAAATGGCCCGGTGGTTGAGCATGAAGAAAATGGTGGAACCGTAAAAAACCAGCAACAGGTAGATGATTTGCTGGCCCAGCTGGGTTTTTAATGGCAATGATGCTTGTTTAACTATTATAACCGGCGTTAAAGCCGGTTTTTCATCCCTTACTCACCCAATTGCCATGCTGGCAAAATAGGTAAACTGATAGCAGTTTACCATGCGCTCATTCCGGATAGCGCCCTTTAACCTTACCTCTCAGCATGGCAGAAGACAGCGACCTTGACAAAACCGAAGCCGCTTCCCCGCAACGATTAACCAAAGCGCGGGAAGAGGGGCAGGTTGCGCGCTCGCGAGAGCTCAATACCTGCCTTATTTTGCTGGCCGGTGCCATGACGCTTTGGGCTAGTGGCGGTTTTTTGTATAACCGCCTGGTGTATGTCATGCGCACCACCATGCATTTTGATTGGGAGCCCAAGAGTGCGGTAGAAAGTCTGGCGCCAGGCATGCTGGATAATTTCTTGCATGTGCTGGTTGGTTTATCTCCGCTGTTTGTGATATTGATTGTTATCGCTATTGGTTCATCGGTTGCCCTGGGTGGTCTGGTTTTTTCCAGCAAGGCGCTGGTCCCCAATTTTGGGCGTATGAATTTACTCAAGGGGCTGGGGCGTATGGTAAGCGCATCAACCTGGGTTGAGTTACTCAAGACATTGCTTAAAGCCGCTGTGATTGGTGGTGTTGGGGTAATGGTGATTAAATCGTACTTACCACAAATGCTTGCCTTGTCACATCTTTCTTTGCCCAGGGCCTTGGCGCTGGGCATGGAAATGGTGATGTTTTGCTGTGCAAGCATTATTGCTTCACTATTACTGATTGCCCTTATAGATGTGCCCTGGCAGTTGTTTTCCCATGCTAAAAAAATGCGGATGAGTAAAGAAGAGGTTAAGCGTGAACACAAGGAAAACGAAGGTGATCCGCACCTTAAGGGACGGATTCGCCAGCAACAGCGTGAAATGGCGCGCAATCGCATGATGAGTAGTATTCCTGACGCTGATGTGGTGGTCACCAACCCCACCCATTATGCCGTGGCGCTTAAATATGAACCGGAGGGCGACCGCGCACCGCTGGTGATTGCCAAGGGAACCGGTGAAATTGCCCGTAAAATTCGTGAGATTGCGGCAGAACATCATGTGGTGCAACTGGAAGCACCGGCATTGGCCCGTGCCCTGTATGCCAATGTCGAGCTGGACCAGCCTATTCCCGAAGCGCTGTTTACCGCTGTTGCCCAGGTGCTTGCCTGGGTTTATCAGTTACAGCAGTATCAGCAGGGAATGGCCGAAGAGCCAGACCGGCCTGCGAATTTGCCGGTTCCCCCTGAACTTGATCCACAATCCCGGGAAGAGTAGGTGCAGGCACCGGAACATACCCCATGATTCTGCAATGGCCTGAATTACATAAATAAATGAGTATATGAACAGTTTTTTTTCTTCACTGAAATTGCATGCGGCAGACTCCAAGATGCTGGTCGGTCCCTTGGTGATTGTCATGGTGCTTGCCATGATGGTCTTGCCCTTGCCACCGTTTTTGCTGGATCTGTTTTTTACCTTTAATATTGCCTTGGCCATCATGATCCTGCTGGTGGCCATGTTTACCAAAAAACCGCTGGACTTTGCCGCTTTTCCGTCGGTGCTGCTATTTGCCACGCTGTTGCGTCTGTCCTTGAACGTGGCATCTACGCGGGTGGTCCTGTTGCATGGTCATACCGGACCCGATGCAGCCGGTCAGGTGATTGAAGCATTTGGCCATTTTCTGGTGGGCGGCAATTTCGCGGTAGGTATTGTGGTTTTTTCTATTTTGGTTTTGATCAATTTTGTGGTTATTACCAAGGGTGCGGGCCGGATTGCAGAGGTGGGGGCCCGTTTTACGCTGGACGCCATGCCAGGTAAACAAATGGCGATTGACGCCGACTTGAATGCCGGTCTGATTGCCGAAGATGAGGCACGCAGGCGAAGGGCGGAAGTGGCGCAGGAAGCTGAATTTTACGGGGCCATGGATGGTGCCAGTAAGTTTGTGCGTGGTGATGCCGTTGCCGGCCTGATCATCATGGCAGTCAGTATTGTGGGTGGCCTTCTGGTAGGCGTTTTGCAGCATGGCCTCAGTTTTAGTGAGGCGGGCACAGTGTATACCTTGCTGACCATTGGTGATGGTCTGGTTGGGCAAATTCCCGCATTAATTATTTCAACTGCAGCAGGTGTCGTGGTGTCGCGTGTGGCCAATAACCAGGATGTTGGTCAGCAAATGATGGAACAGCTGTTTTCCAACCCGATGGTGCTTTATATTACGGCTGCCATTATTGGTATTATGGGATTGATTCCCAATATGCCGCATATTGCCTTTTTGTCTTTGGCGGGCCTTTTTGCATATTTGGGCTACCGGATACAAAAAAATAATGAAGTACTGGCCTTGCAAGGGCCAGAGCAGGAAATAGACGCTACACCGGTTGATACCGCTTCTAAAGAGGCCCGCTGGGACGACGTTACCATGGTGGAACCCTTTGCCATGGAAGTGGGTTACCGGCTAATTAGTCTGGTAGACCAGGAGCAGGGCGCCGAATTGATTTCCCGTATTCGCAGCTTGCGCAAACAGTTTGCCCAAAATATGGGCTTTTTGCCGCCAGTGGTGCATATCCGCGACAATCTTGAATTGCACCCCAGTGAATATCGCATTTTACTGTCAGGTGTGGAAATTGCCAAAGGCCAGGTTCAGCCGGGTAAATGGCTGGCGATAGACCCGGGCGGGGTAGAGTTTGAATTGACTGAAGGTGAGAAAACCGTTGATCCGACCTTTGGCCTGACGGCTTATTGGGTGAATGAAGACGTGCGTGAGCGGGCCCAGGTCATGGGGTATACCGTGGTTGATGCCAGCACGGTGATTGCCACCCATATTAATCACCTGCTGACCCGGCACGCCGCGCATTTGCTGGGGCGCCAGGAAGTGCAGCAATTGCTGGAGCATATCGGCCAGGAAGAGCCCAAGCTGGTAGAGGACTTTGTGCCCAAAGCGGTATCCCTGACCACCTTGCATAATGTATTGCGTGGCCTGCTGGCCGAAGGAGTGTCCATTCGCGATATGCGTACCATTGTTGAAGTCCTGACTGAATGGGGACCTATTTTAAGTGGCCAGACCCAGCCCGGCATGATGATTAATATAGAAGAGTTGATTGCCCGGGTGCGCACGGCGCTGGGCAGGTCTATAACACAGCAATGTTTTGGTGATGTTCCCGAGTGCAATGTGATTGGCCTGGCACCCCAATTAACCCAGGTGTTAACGCAGGCGCTTACCACCAGTGGTTCGCTGGAGCCCGGCCTGGCCGATAACCTGCATACTGAAACCGAACTGGCCCTGCAAAAACAAACCGTTCATAATTTTCCGCCGGTACTGGTGGTGCCACCGGTATTGCGGTCTTCATTGGCCAGATTGTTCAGACACGGGTTTCCCCAATTAACCGTCTTGTCCAATACGGAAATTCCTGAAGAACGGTATTTAAAAGTCACGTCGGTGATTGGCGGTTAATGTAAACCAGGCAATGACCAGCGTGTAATGTAAATATACATGCTGCTCATCAAAGGCGGTCTGAAAATGCAGATTTAGTTTAAGCACTGGCCAGGGGTTTGCCGGTGCTAACCGGTTTGCGCATGCCTTTGCCATCGTAGGTGTGTTGCACGCCAGCGGCACGGTTAAGGGAATCAAGCGCGTCCTGGTTGTATTTCAGGTAACTGTGAATCATGATGGCGTTGTTTTCATTCAGGTTTTTTGCCTGTGAAACAATCTCGTTATAGTGGTGCCATTGCTTGGTAAGGTCGCCCTGCTGCTGGGGATCCAGCTTTTCAAGGGTGGCTGCCAGGCTGTTTTGGGTTTCTGCAACCTGAAAACGTGATTGAACCAGCTGCATTCTTTCTTGATAGGCCGCTTCCAGTTGCTGGCCAATTTGCCATTTTTTTTGCGCCAACTCATGCAAAGGTTCGGGCGAGCTAAATGCCATGAGTTCTGCGGATTCATCATTCAGTACTTGCAGAAACTGTTTGGCAATTTCTGTTTCCAATACAAGCTGTTCCAGGATTTGGCGGGACAGGGAAGCTGGCGATGAATCGTGATGAGTGGTCATGGTTAAGATGTTATTAATTCAGTATGTCAATGGCATCTTGCAAAATGCCTTTGGCGATACGTGCGGGGTTGATATTAAGGGTGCCATCGGCCAGAGCCTGGCGAATGGCCTGGACGCGTTCCAGGTTAACGTCGTTTTCCGGGCTGGTAAGGTCGCGGGCGACCGGGCTTAAATCCACCTTGGTGCTACTGCCGGGCTGGGCCGGGGCAGGAGCGGCTGTGGTAGCAGCAGGTGTGCCGTTACGCGAGGCCGGTTTGGTCGTAACCGCCGTGGTTTGGTAAAGCGAAGTGGGAGAAATTTTTATCGTCATGATTTTTGGGGCTGCCTGACGGATACATGATAAACCCCGCTTGGCAGCATTAAAACAGTTGGCTTACCGGTATTAACGGACGGATTGGTAAAAACTTTAGTCCAAAGCCTGATTTTTTTGCTGTTAATGCGTTGATTATAAGCCAGGGCAGTCATGGTGGCGCCTAAAACAGGACATTAACCGTATTGGCATTAATAACCGTTCCCATAATGACCTTGCCGGTGCCGGTTTTAACCTGGATGCTGCCACCCACGTCTGCCGTGCTAAGGGCCTCTCCTTGCTGGGTAACTGTTAGGGCACCATGGCTTACCTGAAGCCGTACCGGTTGCCCTTTGCTAATGGATTGCGGGCTGCGAATCATATTCAATTTAATGGGGCGGCCAGCCGGGATACGGCTATTGGCAAGATGGCCCAATAATTGCTTGGGTGTTGTGCGGGCGCTGGCCTGCAGCTTGAGCAGGTCACCCTGTTTTTCTTCAAGGTGGGCGGGCATAATAGCCTGCCCCATTTCGATGGTTTGAGACGCGACGTAATAATGGCCGGTGACTGAAAGCGCTGCGCGCAGGTATTCGGTTTTACCGGAATCCATGCAACGAATGCCCACCGACATTGAGGCGCGAAGCGTGCCTTTGTTGGGCAGGAAGTACACCCGGTCATGACAGGTTTCAAAGGATTGTGCCTTGGGCACACTGACATGAATGGTGGGCGTGCCATCAAGCGAGGCGGCCTGTTCGGCAAGGTAGTCTTCGGTTTCTTGCATAATGGCCTGTTGCAGGCCGGATATTTCAGTGGCCTTGGCCGGGTTGTAAAAAGTGGTCAGGCAAAGCAGGGCAAAACCCAGCGTTTTTAAACGGGTGCCGGACAATTCTGTGCGAGTCAAAGACAGTATCCTGTTCATAAAGTGAATTATACCTGCGGGTGGCCATTCCAATTAGCCTGAATTAAGCAGGAAAACCCCCGTTTACCGTTCCTTTGTATTGCCACGGGATGGCTTACCATATTAACTGTAATGGCTTAATTGTATGTTGTGAATGCAACAGGAACAGGCACTATGGACAGGATCGGTAACGACTTCAAATTTTTGCAAACCGCTGTCGGTTTGCGCCAGCAACGGATGGAATTGCTTTCCACCAATATTGCCAACGCAGATACGCCTAACTACAAGGCGCGTGACTTCAGTTTCAAAGAAGTACTTGCGCAGGCAACCGGTGGGCCAAAGGGCCTGGCAGATACGCAGCTTGCCCTGACCTCGGCCCGGCATATTCCGGCAGCGGCAATGGGTCCGATGCATTTTTCACCGCAATACCGCTTGCCAACGCAAAACAGCCTGGATGGCAATACGGTTGAAATGGATGTGGAACGGGTGGCTTTTGCCGACAACACCATGCAATACCAGGCCAGTTTGACGATCTTGAATAACAAGATCAAGTCCATGTTGTCGGCCTTGCAGCCAAACTAATGAAAAGGAAACAGAATGTCTGACATGATGAGTATTTTCAGCATTTCCGGTTCGGCATTGAATGCGGGCTCACAGCGTATGAACGTGACGGCCAGCAATATTGCCAATGCCGATAGCGTGGCTGGGCCCGATGGGCAGCCTTACAAAGCCAAACAGGTGGTTTTTAAAATGGCACCGCTGGGCAGTGGCTTTAACCCGTCCCCGATTGGGGGCGTGCAGGTAAGCAATGTGGTTGAAAGCCAGGCGCCCATGCGCTTGCAATATGATCCGCAAAGCCCCTATGCCGATGCCAATGGTTATGTCACATTGCCCAACGTTGATGTGGTGGGCGAAACCGTTAACATGATTGCCGCCGCCCGCTCTTACCAGGCCAACGTAGAGGTGATCAATACGGCCAAGTCTGTCATGATGAGAACACTCTCACTTGGCCAGTAAAAGCGAAAGGTAATTTATGACAACCATCAATCCAAGCAGTAACACCAATTCTCTTGCCGCAAGCGCGGGTGGCCTGGGTGCGGCCAGTATTGTCGAAACACAAGAGCAATTCCTGACCTTGCTGGTTACCCAGCTGCGCAACCAGGATCCGCTCAATCCTATGGACAATGCCGGCATTACCTCGCAGCTGGCCCAGCTTTCTACTGTTAGCGGCATAGAAAAACTCAACCAGACCGTACTGGCGCTTACCGGCCAGCTGGATGTGTCGCAGTCCATGCAGGCCTCAAACCTGATCGGTCGCCATGTATTGGTGCCCGGTGAAACCATTAAATTGGGTGAAAGCGGTGTGGCCACGCCTTTTGGGGTTGACTTGATGGGGGCGGCCACCAGCCTGAAAGTGGAAATTATTGATGCCGCCGGTAACCCGGTACGCACCTATGAATTGGGGCCGCAAAGCGTTGATGTGATTTCCATGCAATGGGATGGCCTGGGCGATAACGGCACGCAGGCCGCGGCCGGAAAATACACGGTTCGGGTGACCGCGCTGGATGCGGCCAATAGTGCCGTACCGACAGAGGCGTTGCAATACGGGCAGGTACAAAGTGTTTCTTATAGTGCCGAAGGCATGAAAATGGACCTGGGGCTAACCGGTCGTTACGCGCTGACTGATTTGCGCAAAGTAATGAACTGACGATTAATTTTTTATAAGTGATTTTTTATCATGGCATTTGGACAAGGCTTATCGGGCTTGAACGCCTCGGCACAGAATCTGGACGTAATCGGTAACAACATTGCCAACTCGGCCACCGTGGGCTTCAAGGCTTCAACGGTGGCATTTGCCGACGTTTACGCATCATCACGGGTAGGCATGGGGGTGCAGGTGGCCGCCATTAACCAGCGTTTTAGCCTGGGCAACGTTACTTCTACCGGCAACTCGCTTGATTTGGCGATTGACGGTGACAAAGGCCTGTTCCGTTTAACGGACACCAGCGGCAATGTGTCCTATACACGCAATGGCCAGTTTCAGGCAGACCGCAATAACTACATTGTGAATAACAGCGGGCAGCGTCTTACCGGTTATATCGGTGAAAACAGCACCTTGTTGCAGGAACTGAAAATCCCGGTGGGCAATATTGCGCCCAGCGCCACCCAGGATGCCAGTGTGGTGAGCAATCTGGATGCCAATGCCCCCATCATTTCAATTACCGGTTCAGCCGAAGTGCTGGGACAGGTTGATCTGGAATCAGGCGGCACCACTACGACTTACCATTACCGGGTCAGCAGCACTGGTGGCCTGACCTGGACTGATGCCAGCGGTGCGGGTGTGCCGTCGCCAGCAGATGGTACCTATACCAGCGGCTCATCAAGTGTAATTCTGGCGGGTGGGCAAGTGGTAAGTGGTGCCCTGGAACCCACGACTGAATACGCGGCTGCCCAGCAGGCAAGGCCATTCTCGCCCGCTGATCCGGCCAGTTTTACCCATTCGCTCAACATGAACGTGTACGACTCTTTGGGCAATGCCCATGAGTTGACCCAGTACTTTGTTAAGCGTGCCGGCACCAGTGGCACCGAAAGCCAGTGGGATGTTTACTACTATATGGATGGTGCTTCGGTGGATTCTCCTGCTGCCGGTGGCCCGTTACCCATGACCTTTGACAGCATTGGCCGTTTAACCAGTAGCAATACCTTAACGGTAACGGTTAACCAGCCGGGTACCGCTGG
>JAVESC010000060.1:0-16866 GCA_034006805.1 Advenella sp. | reverse complement strand
AATCGGGTGGTCAGGTAGGCGATACTGGTATTCTGGCTGGTTTTGGCAGTAACTTTAATGTTCATGACACCCAGAAAATCCAGTCTAATGTTTTTGGTCATCACGGTACCGTGACGTTGGGGTCCATCAAAACGGGCGATACGCTTGATGCGCATGTCGATGTAGAGCGACGCCAGCACACTATTCGCAATCACTCGGCAACTCATATCATGCACAAGGCTTTGCGTCAGGTGCTGGGTGGGCATGTGCAACAGCGGGGTTCATTGGTTGATCCTGATAAAACCCGGTTTGACTTTGCGCATGACGCAGCGGTCACTGCTGAGCAAATCAGTCAGGTCGAAGATATTGTTAATGCAGAGATTCTTAACAACACTGACGTTACTGCGCAATTAATGTCCTATGATGATGCCGTGGCCGGTGGTGCGGTGGCCCTGTTTGGCGAGAAATACGAAGATGAAGTGCGTGTGCTGGATATCGGCTTTTCCCGCGAGTTGTGTGGGGGTACTCACGTACATCGTACTGGCGATATCGGCTTGTTCAAAATCGTATCCGAGGGTGGTGTGGCAGCAGGTATTCGCCGAATTGAAGCCATTACCGGTAGTAACGCATTGGCTTGGGTGCGTAACCTGAATAAGTCGGTTCAGCAGGCGGCGGCTTCCCTGAAAGCCAATCCGGCCGAGTTGGTGGAAAAAGCCCGGCAGGCACAAGAGCATATCCGTTTGCTTGAAAAAGAGGTTGATCAGCTTAAGGCAAAAGTAGCTTCCGCAGCCAGTGCCGACTTGTCATCCCAGGCGGTTGATGTGAATGGCATTAAGGTTTTAGCTGCCGTTATTAAAGGGGCAGACCCGAAATCATTGCGCGGTATGATCGACCAGCTTAAAGACAAGTTAAAAACAGCCGTGGTTGTACTGGCTGCAGAGGCTGATGGAAAAATCAGTGTGGCGGCCGGCGTAACCGCCGATACCACCAGCAAGATCAAGGCCGGAGAACTGGTTTCTCATGTTTCTATCCAAATTGGTGGAAAAGGCGGTGGCCGCCCCGATATGGCAATGGGTGGCGGCACTGATCTTCAGGCTTTGGATGCGGCTATTGCCGGGGTTCGTGCCTGGGTTGAGGGTAAGGTATAGGTATGTCTGAAAAGCATCCTTATGTGCTGGAAGTGGATACCAGTGGTTTGAAGTGTCCGCTTCCTATCCTTAAAGCTAAAAAAGCACTGGCAACAATAGAAAGCGGCCAGGTTTTGAGAATCATTACGACAGATAAAAATGCGATCAAGGATTTTCAGGCTTTTTCGGCTCAAACCAAGAATGAGCTGGTGGCGCAAGAGATTCTTGAATCTGGTGCGGTACATTACCTTAAGCGAAGGTAATGCCTGTTGCCTATATGCAAAAAGTAGGTGTTGATGCCGTACTTTTGACGGACTTTAAAAATTAAGATTGCATTCTAGTTGTATATCTTGATATAATTGCTTGTTTAGTTTCATAGTTATTTAATTTTACCAGAAAGGACTACCTATGGTGGTGATTCGTCTAGCCCGTGGTGGCTCAAAAAAGCGCCCGTTTTATAATTTAGTTGCTGCTGATTCACGCAATCGTCGTGATGGTCGCTTCATCGAGCGCCTTGGTTTTTACAATCCTGTAGCCAAAGAAGGCACAGAGGGCCTGCGTATCGCTCTTGATCGTGTAAATTACTGGATTGAGAATGGTGCACAATTGTCACCTGTTGTTCAGCGTTTGGTTAAAGAGTTTTCTGCCAAAGCAGCTGCCTGATAGTTTTCCTGTCAGAAAAAAATGATTCGACCGTTTGCGATGGCTAGCGGTCGTTTTGTTTTTGAGAGTGAGTTTTGTTTTTGCATAAATGGGTAGGGTAGGTTAATGGCAATTCCAGATGATCTTGTAGAGCTGGGTCGTATTGTATCGGCCTATGGTGTGCGTGGTATGGTTAAGATTCAGCCGCACTCTGCCCAGGAAAGTATTCTGCTTAATGTGAAAGAGTGGTGGCTTGCCCGGCTTTCGCGTGCGGGTGTGCAGCAAGAGCCGCATCGTCTTGTTAATGTCTCTCGCGCTCGCGAGCATACGGGTTCCATTGTGGCCCTTCTTGATGGCTGTGATGACAGGGATCAGGCAGAGGCCCTTAAGGGGACGTCCATATTTGTGTCGCGTGCCGCTTTTCCCGCTGCATCTGATGATGAATATTATTGGGTAGACTTGATCGGTTGCTCTGTTTACAGTACTGCCAGTACATCAGAGCCCGTTTTGTTGGGCCTGGTGCAAGAGGTCTCCGATAATGGGGCGCATGCGGTCCTTCATATTGCCAGGCAAGGGCTTGATGGACAGGGTGATGTGGTTTTCCTGAAAGATGATAAAGGTAGGGTGCCAGAGGTTCTGGTGCCGTTTGTGCAGGCGCACGTGCCTTTTGTTGATATCCGCCAAAAACGTATCGAAACAGACTGGCCGGCAGACTTCTGATGCGAATAGATGTTATTACCCTGTTTCCCGAAATTTTTTCCGTAGTCCGGGATCTGGGGGTAACGGGCAGGGCGCACCGGCAGGAAATCTGGCAGCTCAAAACATGGAATCCCCGCGTTTATACCTCTAATCCTCATCAAACGGTTGACGATCGTCCCTACGGTGGGGGGCCGGGTATGGTCATGATGGCAGAACCCTTAAGAAGGGCGGTGCAGGATATCCGGCAGGATCGTCAAAAAGAAAATGCGCCACCGGCAAAAGTGGTTTTGCTAAGTCCGGTTGGACGGCCATTCAATCAGCAAAAAGCACAAGAGCTGGCAAATTCAGGGGGTGTTGCCTTTGTTTGCGGGCGCTATGAAGGTATCGATCAGCGCTTTATTGATCATTACGTCGATGAAGAAATTTCACTGGGTGATTTTGTCTTGTCTGGCGGAGAAATTGCGGCAGTAGCCATGATAGATGCAGCGATTCGATTATTGCCATCGGTACTGAATGATGCGGCATCAGCGTTGCAGGACTCTTTTCACGAGTCCCTGTCCGGTTTGCTGGATAGTCCACACTATACGCGCCCCGAGGTTTTCGAGGGGGAAGCGGTTCCAGATGTCTTGTTATCAGGGCATCATAAAAATATTTCCACCTGGCGCCGGCAGATGTCCTTAAGGCTAACTCAGAAGCGTCGCCCCGAGCTTATTTTGCAAGCAAGAAGCCGGGGCTTGTTAAGCCCTGTTGATGAAAAGTTTTTAAAGACGCTTTCAGATAAATAGTGTAAGTTATTGCTTTGTTTTTTTGAAAATTAGGTATTGATTTGATTCCTTTTTCTATTCTGGATTTATCTCCTGTAAACGAAAGTGAAACGGTGGGTGATGCGCTTGCCAACTCATTATTACTGGCAAAAAAAGCCGAAGCGTGCGGTTTTATGCGTTTTTGGATGGCTGAACATCATAACATTCCAGGTATCGCGAGCTCTGCTACGTCAGTAGCCATTGGCTATATCGCAGCAGGAACCAGCCGGATTCGCGTTGGTTCGGGGGGCGTTATGCTGCCTAATCATTCACCATTGATCATTGCAGAGCAGTTTGGTACTTTGGCTTCCTTGTATCCGAACCGGATTGATTTGGGGCTGGGCAGGGCGCCTGGTACCGATATGAATACGGCAAGGGCTTTGCGACGGGATTTGCATGCCAGTGCAGAAAGCTTCCCACAGGATGTGCAGGAACTGCAATTTTATTTCCGTCAGCCCGAAGAGGGGCAGAAAATTGTAGCGGTGCCTGCGGCCGGTGTTCAGGTGCCGGTTTGGTTATTGGGCTCTAGCTTGTACAGTGCGCAACTGGCGGCTTATCTGGGTTTGCCTTTTTCTTTTGCCTCGCATTTTGCGCCCGCTGATTTAATGAATGCCCTGTCGGTATACCGCTCTTCTTTCAGGCCTTCTGTTTATCTTGATAAGCCCTATGCCAGTGCTTGTGTGAATGTAGTGGCTGCGCAAACTGATGAACTGGCCAGGTATCATTTTACCTCGCACCAGATGGCGTCGGTGCAGCTTCTCAGGAATACGCCCGGAAAACTTCAACCACCGGTTAATAATCTTGATGAGCATATTTCGCCTGCCGAGCGCGCCAGTATAGATCGTAAACTTATCTATTCCATGGTGGGAAGCACTAAAACGGTTGCTGATAAAATTTCAAATTTTGTGCAAATGACAGGGGTGGATGAGCTAATGATGACATCTCGGGTTTATGATGTTGCCGCCAGGCTTGAGTCTATACAATTGGTAAGTTCGGCCTTTTAAGGTTGTATTGCTTTGGGTGGTATTAAATATTGTTTAATTTTGTCAAATACCTATTTTCACTTGATTTTAAAGTGTGTATGATTTAAGTAAGTTGGTTCTAAAATACGGTGTTCTTTTAACTTATTGTTTTTTAAGGCAAAAAAAAATTTAAATATGCACGTTTGTTTGGCATTTTTAAAAAAAGCTTGCCATAACTGGGGTTTTCCCTCAAACTATAGGGCTATGGTTACTAAAGTACTTTTCGTTTGTATGGGCAATATCTGCCGCTCGCCAAGTGCCGAGGGGGTATTGCGTCGTCTCGTCCAAGAGGCAGGCCTGCAAAATTCAATTCAGGTTGATTCGGCAGGTACCCAAAATTACCATATTGGTGATGAACCCGATGGTCGGGCGCAACTGGCAACCCGTAAACGTGGTTATGATATTTCCCAGCACCGTGCCCGTCAGGTCACTCCAGAAGACTTCACGGAATATGATCTTATTCTTGCCATGGACTGGGATAATCTTTCTTATATGCAGCAAATCTGTCCAAAACCATTAAGGCATAAATTAATGCTGTTAATGCGTTTTGCCAATGATTATGAAGAAGCAACCGTGCCTGATCCTTATTATGGTGGTCTCGATGGCTTTTTCAAAATGCTCGATTATCTCGAAGATGCCTGTCAGGGCGTATTTGAAATAGTTAGCAAGCGCGTTAAGCAATATCAAGCTGCATAATTCCTTATCAAGTCTGACTATTGCACAAATATAACAATGTTTGTGCAAATTTTATTTCATTAATAATAAATCCTAGTAAATTAGTCGACTATTTGATATACTTGAGTAAATTACTCGGCTATTGTGGCAAGGAATTTATTATGCGATTAACTACGAAAGGTCGTTTTGCTGTTACGGCAATGATTGATCTGGCTTTGCGCCAGAACAGCGGCCCCATAACTTTATCAACAGTCAGCGAAAGACAAAATATTTCTCTTTCTTATCTTGAACAGTTGTTCGGGAAGTTGCGTCGTCACGAGTTGGTGGAAAGTATTCGTGGTCCTGGTGGCGGCTATATTTTGGCCCGCTTCGCAAGAGAAATTACAATCGCCGATATTATTTTTGCTGTGGATGAGCCTTTGGATGCGACCAGTTGTGGCAGCAAGTCCGAGTGCACATCCGGTAAAGATGGAAGTCTATCTGGAAAGTGCATGACGCATGATCTCTGGACCAACCTGAACCGAAAAATGGTGGATTACCTCGATTCCGTCACGCTTCAGGATTTGGTCGATCAGCAACGTATGCGTCAATTGAATCAGGCGCCACAAAAAAACAGTGTCCTGATGCAAAGAAAAACAGATTCCCTGACGTCCGTCATTGTATAAATTTTGGAGTTTGATGTTATGGCAAAGCGCCCGATATATTTAGATTATTCCGCCACAACCCCGGTAGATCCAATCGTTGTGGAAAAAATGATTCCCTGGTTGTATGAGGATTTTGGCAACCCGGCTTCACGCAGTCATGCATTTGGCTGGGAAGCAGAAGAGGCTGTTGAAGATGCGCGTAGACAAGTAGCCGAACTGGTCAATGCCGACCCAAGGGAGATCGTCTGGACATCGGGCGCCACTGAATCCAACAACCTGGCCATTAAAGGCGCCGCTCACTTTTATGCCGAGCGTGGCAAACATATTATCACGATTAAAACCGAGCATAAGGCGGTGCTTGATACGACCCGTGAGCTGGAGCGTCAGGGCTTTGAAGTGACTTATCTTGGTGTCCAGGAAAATGGCCTGGTTGACCTTGAAACGCTCAAAGCGGCTATTCGTCCTGATACCATCCTGATTTCTGTCATGTTTGTAAATAATGAAATCGGTGTTGTGCAAGATATTGCTTCAATTGGTGAGTTGTGCCGTGAAAAGGGCATTATATTTCATGTGGATGCCGCACAAGCAGCGGGCAAAGTGGATATTGACCTGCAAACACTCAAAGTGGATCTGATGTCATTCTCGGCTCACAAGACATATGGGCCCAAAGGTATTGGTGCCTTGTATATCCGTCGCAAACCGCGTATTCGCATCGAAGCGCAAATGCATGGCGGTGGTCATGAACGCGGCTTCCGTTCGGGCACGCTGGCAACCCATCAAATCGTGGGCATGGGCGAGGCTTTTCATTTGGCCAAATTGCATATGCAGGCAGAAAACGAACGTATCCGTGCATTGCGTGATCGCTTATGGAACGGTTTATCTGAAATTGAAGAGGTTTACCTGAATGGCGATATGGAACAGCGTGTTCCCCATAACCTGAATGTCAGCTTCAACTATGTAGAAGGTGAATCCCTGATTATGGCCATTAAAGAATTGGCGGTATCCAGTGGGTCTGCCTGTACTTCTGCCAGTCTGGAGCCTTCTTATGTATTGCGTGCGCTGGGCAGGAACGATGAGCTGGCACATAGTTCGATCCGTTTCACTATTGGCCGTTTTACCACCGAAGAAGAAATTGATTTCGCTGTTGAATTGATCAAATCACGTGTTGGCAAACTGCGCGACATGTCTCCTTTGTGGGAAATGGCCAAAGAGGGCATTGATCTTGATGCGGTTCAATGGGCCGCACACTAATTTAAAGCAGGAGTATTATCATGGCTTACAGTAACAAAGTATTAGATCACTATGAAAACCCGCGTAACGTCGGTTCTTTTGATAAAGACGACGAAGCAGTGGGTACCGGTATGGTAGGAGCACCTGCCTGTGGTGACGTAATGAAACTGCAAATCAGGGTTAATAAAGAAGGCGTTATTGAAGATGCCAAATTTAAAACCTATGGTTGTGGCTCTGCGATTGCGTCCAGTTCATTGGTGACTGAATGGGTTAAAGGCAAAACGCTAGATCAGGCTTTGGATATCCGCAATACGCAAATAGCCGAAGAACTTGCCTTGCCACCGGTAAAAATTCACTGTTCAATTCTGGCTGAAGATGCGATTAAGGCAGCAGTACAGGATTACAAGGAAAAACATACGAGCTGATTATGGCAATTACATTAACTCAAAAAGCGGCAAATCACATTCAGGACTACCTCGATAGAAGAGGCAAGGGTTTAGGCTTGCGCCTGGGGGTGAGAACAACAGGTTGTTCAGGCATGGCATACAAGCTTGAATATGTTGATACACCTGATGATAGCGACGTTCTGTTCGAGAGTTTTGGTGTAAAAATTTTTGTCGATCCAAAAAGCCTGGCTTATATTGACGGCACCGAACTGGACTACGCACGTGAGGGCTTGAATGAAGGATTCAAATTTTCAAACCCCAACGAGAAAGCCAGTTGTGGTTGTGGTGAATCATTCTCGGTATAGGTAGAACTTCTTTGGATAATCATTTCAGTTTATTGAATTTGCCCAAGCGGTTTGACCTTTCCGGGGAAGCCTTGGAGCAGTCCTGGAAACAGGCCTCTTCCCAGGTTCATCCTGATCGTTTTGCCACCGCTTCAGCGGCTGAAAAACGGGTTGCGGTTCAATGGGCCTCTCGTGTCAATGATGCTTACCAAACCTTAAAAAGCCCATTAAGCCGCGCTGCCTATATGTGTGAGCTTGAAGGTTTTCCGGTTCAGGCAGAAAGCAACACCGCAATGGGTGCAACATTCTTAATGACCCAAATGCAGTGGCGTGAGCAACTTGACGATGTCCGTGCCAATCCACAGCATAATGGGTTAAATGAATTGTTGCAGGAAATTCAGGCAAAACAGCTTGAGCTGTTTGATGAAATGAAAAATTTAATTGATGCGCAGCAAGACTATACCAGCGCGACCCAACGGGTTCGCGAGTGGATGTTTGTCAATAAAATGCATCAGGAAGTTAAGGCACTGTAAACTTTAACTTATTATTTACGAAGTACAATATGGCCCTCTTACAAATTTCAGAACCTGGTGCATCACCGGCTCCACATCAACGCCGCCTGGCAGTTGGCATAGACTTGGGTACCACCCATTCCCTGGTTGCCTCGGTGCGCAACAGCGTTGCCGAAATCCTGACCGATAAAAACGGGAAAAAACTCTTGCCTTCTGTCGTGCGCTATCTGCAAAACGGCGAGGTTGAAATTGGATCTGTTGCGGTCAGGAAGCAGAATTCTGATCCCTTAAATACCATTGTTTCTGTCAAGCGTTTAATGGGGCGTTCATTTAATGAAGCCTCTACTTACGCGCTTCCCTATGAACTTATTGACGAACCGGGCATGGTTCGCCTGGGTACGGTTCAGGGGCCGGTCAGTCCCGTCGAGGTATCGGCTCAAATCCTGGCCAAACTGCGTCAGCAGGCAGAAGATGTTTTAGGTGATGAATTAGTGGGGGCCGTTATTACCGTGCCTGCCTATTTTGATGATGCCCAGCGTCAGGCTACCCGTGATGCCGCCCGCCTGGCCGGTCTGAATGTATTGCGACTTATCAATGAACCAACGGCCGCTGCCATTGCTTATGGCCTGGACAATGCCGCTGAAGGTATTTATGCGGTTTATGATCTGGGTGGTGGCACCTTTGATATTTCCATTCTCAAGCTTAGCAAGGGCGTGTTTGAAGTGATCGCGACCAGTGGCGATACACAATTGGGTGGTGATGACTTTGATGACGTGATCATCAATGACATCATGAAACATCATGACAAAAGCAATTTAAGCGCTGGCGACAAGCGCTCCTTGCGTACATTGGCCAAGCAGGTTCGTGAAAAACTAACCGAGCATCCCCGTGCCGTGTTCCAGATTACCTTGTCTGATGGTTTGCATATTGACCAAAATTTCCCTCGTAATCATTTTGAAAATATTGCCAAAGACTTGGTGAGCCGTTCGCTTGAGCGCGTGAAGCAAACATTGAAAGATGCTTCATTGGACGTGGCGGATATCAAGGGAGTTGTCATGGTTGGGGGGGCTACCCGTATGCCGGTCATCCGCACGATGGTGGCCGATTTCTTCGAACAGGAACCTTTAATCAACCTGAACCCCGATGAAGTGGTGGCCCTGGGTGCTTCTTTGCAGGCCAATTTGCTGGCGGGTAATCGCAGCGCCGACGATGACTGGTTGCTGCTTGATGTGACGCCGTTGTCATTAGGCCTTGAAACCATGGGTGGTCTGGTAGAAAAAGTAATTCCACGCAATAGCACCATTCCTGTTGCCCGGGCCCAGGAATTCACCACATTCAAAGACGGTCAAACCGCCATGAGTGTGCATGTTGTACAGGGTGAGCGTGAGTTGGTTAATCATTGCCGTTCATTGGCGCGTTTTGAATTGCGTGGCATTCCACCCATGGTGGCCGGTGCTGCACGTATTCGGGTAACCTTCCAGGTGGATGCCGATGGCTTGCTTAGTGTGACAGCTCGAGAGCAAAGTACGGGTATAGAAGCAGCGGTTACGGTTAAACCTTCGTATGGTCTGTCCGATGATGAAATTTCTTCAATGCTGCAAGATAGCTTTGAAAAATCAGATGAAGATGCCAAGATGCGCATGCATCGTGAACAGCAGGTGGAAGCCCGTCAATTGGTCGAGTCTATTGAAGCGGCCATCAAGAAAGATGGCGATTTGCTGGAAGCCGATGAACTGGCACGAATTCAGCAACTATTGACTGAAACAGTCAGGTTGTCAGAGGTTGGTTCAACCGATGAAATTCATGATGCCGTACAGGCTTTGTCTCAGGCAACCGATGATTTTGCAGCCCGCCGCATGGATCGCAGTATCCGCCAGGCGCTTTCAGGTAAAACCCTAGATCAAATAGCATAATTGGAATATAAATGCCAAAAATAACCATATTGCCACATGAGTCACTGTGCCCAGAGGGCGCTGTGATTGAAAATGCACCAGTTGGGGAGTCCATCTGTCGTGTCTTGTTGGACAATCATATTGAAATTGAACATGCCTGTGAATTATCATGTGCCTGTACGACTTGTCACGTTGTAGTCAAAGAAGGTTTTTCTTCTCTTGAAGACGCTACCGATGATGAAGAAGATTTGCTGGACAGGGCATGGGGCCTGAAATCCACTTCCCGTTTGTCTTGCCAGGCTAAAATTACGGGTGCAGATCTTGTGATCGAGATTCCAAAGTACACCATTAACCACGCCAAAGAAAATCACTAGGGATAAGCAGGAAAATAGTATGAAAAGCATGACATCAACGATTGGAATAATTGCGGGGTTCATGCTTTTTTTTATGTCCAGCCTTTCTTTAGCCAACAGTTACATCAAGGATAAGCTGCATAAGCCTGTTCCTGGGGGGATCGCGGTGGTCAGCCTGGGCGAACATGGCCAGGCACCCGAGGTGCAGTACGGGAATAAACCAGTCATGGTGGTTGCCAATGGCAATACGCCCGAATATCTGGCCATTGTTGGCATTCCGCTTAAAAGTAAATCAGGCAAGCACCGGCTTCTGGTCAACATGGCAAGCGGTTCACATCAGGTGCCGTTTCAGGTTCAGGCCAAGAAATATAAAGAACAGCATATCAAACTGAAGTCCAATAAATATGTGACCCCTTCTGAAGAACACCTGGCCCGTATCAGGCGTGAGCTGGCAGCCCAAACCAATGCTTATGCCAATTTCAGGGCAGCAAATCCCAGTAATGTTATTTTGGATCGTCCGGTAGAAGGTGGCCGCTATTCCAGTCCGTTTGGATTGCGCCGTTTTTTTAACGGGCAAGCGCGTAACCCACATTCAGGGCTGGACATTGCCGTGCCTACCGGTACACCGGTAAAAGCGCCGGCAGATGGGGTGGTTACCATTGTTGATGATTATTATTTTAATGGTAAAACGGTTTTCATTGATCACGGGCAGGGCATGGTCACTATGTATTGTCACTTGTCGGCCATTGATGTTGAAAAAGGACAAACCATCAAAAGGGGTGAAACCCTGGGGCGGGTAGGTACCACCGGACGCTCTACCGGCCCCCATTTGCACTGGAATGTCAGCCTGAACAATACCCGGGTGGATCCGGCCATTTTTGTTGGCGCTTTCCAGCCATGAGTGCCATTCCGGCAGATATCGTTTCTTTGGCAGATTACGAGCATTATGCCCGTGAGAAAATGGACCCCAAAGTTTGGGCATATATGGCAGGTGGTGCGGCAGATGAATTGACCATGCAGGAAAACAGCCGGGCCTTTGATCGTCTTAAATTATATAACCGTGTCCTGGTTGACAGTAGGGGTGGGCATACCCGGATGGAATTGTTTGGCCATACCTATGAACACCCTGTTTTACTGGCGCCTATTGCCTCACATAAGCTTTGTCATCCTGATGGAGAACTGGCTACGGTACTGGCCGCTTCGGCCATGAAAGCGGGGATGGTGGTTAGCACCCAATCTTCGGTTGATTTTGATGTGTTGGCCGGGCAGGCGCAATCGCCATTATGGTTTCAGTTATATATGCAACCCGATTGGGATTTTACCCGGTCGCTAATCAAACGAATTGAAAGGGCGGGTTATAAGGCGCTGGTCGTCACGGTAGACGCTCCTGTGACAGGACCCCGTAACCGTGAGCAACGTGCCGGTTTCAACCTGCCCGAGCATGCTTATCCGGTTAACCTGAAAACCCTGAAAGTCATGCCTAAGGGCAAGGCTTATGCTGGCAGTTCTGTGGTGTTTGATAATCCGGTGCTGGAATATGCCCCAAAATGGCTGGATATTGAAAAAATAAAATCTATCAGCCCCTTACCTGTTCTGCTTAAAGGTATCAGCCATCCTGATGATGCCCGCCAAGCCATTGAGTTGGGGGTGGATGGCATTATCGTATCCAATCATGGTGGTCGTGTGCTGGATACCATGCCTGCCAGCATAGAGATTTTACCGGGCATTGTTAAGGCGGTGCAGGGTAGGGTGCCGGTTTTGATTGATGGCGGTATACGACGGGGTACTGATATCCTTAAGTGTCTGGCTTTGGGGGCACATGCCGTATTGGTAGGACGGCCTTATATCTATGGTCTTGCGGTAGGGGGTGCCAGTGGGGTGGCCCACACCTTGCATATCCTTCGGACAGAGCTGGAAATGGCCATGGTGCTAAGTGGTTGCAATACCCTGTCTGACATAGATCATTCAATTTTGTTTACATAAAAATTGATTAAATCCACTAAAGACGAACGGTTATTCATGTTTTGCTTGTCATTGGCAAAATATTAATAGATAATAATGATAATAGTTCGTATTTAATTAATGTCTTCACAGCACATGGTTTTAATGTAAACATGTTGCCGATCTTCTTGTTGCACCTTGGTCTGATAAAGAAATCTTATGTGTTGTGGGTAAGATGATTATCACCGGTGAATCAATGAAGCCTATATTTCTTAAGTCAATTGTTTGTCTAACAAGCGCTTTTTTTTCCATGGCGCATGCTGCTGAAGTGGAAACCGTCCGTGGTGCTGCCCAGGTACCTGAGCAGGTCAATTCCCTGGCTGTTTATGATATTGCCGCGCTAGATAGCCTGAAAGCATTAGGCATACAGCCTAAAGGTGTTATTAAGGATGTTTATGTTGATTACCTGGCCGACATGCCTAAAAAGGCGGAAGTAAATATTGGCACGATCAAAGATCCTGACCTTGAGGCTTTAAATGGCATGAGGCCTGACTTGATTGTGATTGGCGGCCGTATGGCACCCAATTATGATGTGCTTTCCAAAGTCGGCCCAACGCTGGATATGACCCTGAATGGTAAAGAAGCGTTTAAACAAGGGTTTGACCGTATCACCGCGTATGGAAAAATCTTCAAAAAAGAAGAAGAGGCCGCTACATTAATTGCTAATCTTGAAAGCGCCCTGAAACAGACTCAGGAAGCAGTCAAAGGCAAGGGCAATGCCTTGATGATTATGGTTAATGGTCCAAAAATTGCCTCGTTTGGTGCCGAATCACGGTTTGGTTATTTGTTTAATGAAATTGGCATTGAACCGGCCGATTTGAATAAAAATGATGCCACCCACGGTCAACCGGTTTCTTTCGAGTTTATACAAAAACTTAACCCGGACTGGGTCATTGTGATGGATCGCACCTCTGCCATTAATGCCAAAGGTGAAAATGCCAAAGTGGTATTGGATAATGCGCTGCTTAAAAATACGACCGCTTTTAGCAAGAACCAGGTCATCTATCTGGATGCTTCATCATACCTTTCTTCAGGTGGTTACCAACAACTAATGAGTGAACTTGAATTGCTAACCCAGGCATTCAAGGGTAGTTAATCAGTTCCTGATTTTCAGTATGAAATTAAAAATTCTTGTGCTTGCCATTATTTGTTTTTTGATAGTGGCAAGTTTGTTCGTTGGGGTTAGTGACGTTAATCTGGGATCAATGTTGAATGATCCACAGGCCTTAAATGTTTTTCTAACCAGTCGTTTTCCCCGCACCCTGGCCATCGTCCTTAGTGGGGCATCCATGTCGATTGCCGGCCTGATCATGCAAATGCTCATGAAAAACCGCTTTGTCGAGCCGTCGATGGTGGGCACGACGCAAAGTGCCACGCTTGGGTTTGTTGTGGTGACCTTGTTGTATCCCGGTGCTTCGCTCATGTTCAAGATGCTAGTGTCCTGTATGGCCGCCCTGGCTGGCTTGTATGTATTCATGCTGATCGCCCGCCGACTGCCACCCACCGCGTATTTAATGGTGCCGCTGGTGGGTATTATTTATGGCGGCGTGATTGGTGCTGCAGCGACATTTATTGCCTTTGAAATGGATATGATGCAGTTTCTGGCCGCCTGGATTAATGGTGATTTTTCCAGTGTGCTGGCAGGGCGTTATGAGCTGCTGTGGCTAACCGGTATATTGGGCGTGATTGCCTACCTGTTTGCCAACCAGTTTACGATTGCCGGTCTTGGCAAAGAAATGAGCACCAACCTGGGCCTTAATTACAGCACGATTGTTTCTATTGGATTGGGTATTGTGGCTATTATTACGGCCATCGTGGTGGTGACAGTGGGGGCCATCCCCTTTATTGGCCTGGTGGTTCCCAATATTATTAGCCGTCTTATGGGCGATAATTTGCGCGTTACCTTGCCATGGATTGCCATGATGGGGGCAGGCCTTGTTTTGGCTTGTGATTTAATCGGACGGTTGGCCAATTACCCTTATGAAATTCCGGTAGGCACTATTATTGGTATTTTGGGCACCGTGGTTTTCCTTTATCTGCTGTTTGTAAAGCCCGCTCATGTACGCTAAAAAACTAATCATAATGTCAGGTGGCCTGCTTGTGTCAATGGCCTTGTTCATGACGGTAAACAGTTCAGGCAATTGGGATTTCGTACTGCCGTTTCGTGGCGGTAAACTGCTTGCCCTGTTGCTGGTTGCCTATGCCATTTCCATTTCCACGGTGTTATTCCAGACCCTTACCGCCAACCGGATATTAACGCCCTATATCATGGGATTTGATTCCCTGTATTTGTTAATCCAAAGTGCGATGGTGCTGCTGCTGGGCGGGCTTGGCTATGCCATGCTGGATCCAGCTTTTAAATTTTCCATTGAAATCGGCATTATGTTGGTTGCGTCCGTGCTGATATTTTCTTCATTGCTTTTTAGCAATACGGGAGACTTGTACCGCATGATTCTGGTTGGGGTCATTCTTGGTGTGTTGTTTCGCAGCCTGGCCAGTTTTATTCAGCGAATTATTGATCCCGATGATTTTGCCGTGGTGCAAAATGCCAGTTTTGCCCAATTCAATATAGTGAATACTTCATTGCTTCAGATTAGCCTGGTGCTTATTGTTGGGGTCAGTATTGTGATCTGGCGCTTGCGGCATATTCTGGACGTCATGGCATTGGGGCGTGAGCATGCCATTAATCTGGGCATTCCTTACCGTCGTTACAACATACTCATTTTGTTCCTGATTGCCATTCTGGTGTCGGTGTCCACCGCCCTGGTAGGCCCGGTGAGTTTTTTTGGCTTGCTGGTATCAGGTATTACTTATGTTTTAATGAAAACGCACCGGCATGCGGTATTAATACCGGCAGCCTTCCTGGTAGGGGCTTTGTGCCTGGTATCAGGGCAAATGTTGTTTGAACATGTACTGGGAATGAAAGCCGTGCTTAGCGTGGTGGTTGAGTTCCTGGGCGGAATTGTATTCCTGGTGTTCCTTTTGAAAAGAAAGACATTATGATTGTATTGGACCAAGTCAGTTATCAGGTGGGCAGTTTACCCATCCTTAAAAACATTAGCACAGCCATTGAAAAAGGGGGAATTACCGCTTTGGTCGGCCCTAATGGGGCTGGCAAATCTACCTTACTGTCACTGATGGCCCGTTTATTACCCCTTAAAACAGGCAATATTAGTTTTGATGGGATTGATTTATCTAAAACGCCAACCTGTGATATTGCCAAAAAGCTGGCTATTATGCGACAGGATAATAGCGTAACCAGCCGGATTACCGTACGTGAGCTGTTAATGTTTGGGCGCTTTCCTTATCATAAAGGCAACCCGTGCCAGGAAGATCTTGAGATAATAGAAAAAACCCTGCAGCAGTTTAACCTGCTAGAACTGGCTTCACGTTTTGTGGTTGATTTATCTGGCGGGCAACGTCAGCGTACGCTGGTCGCCATGGTTTTTTGCCAGTCTACCGACTATTTGTTGCTGGATGAGCCTTTAAATAACCTGGATATGTTTCATGCCCGTAATTTAATGAGTTTGTTACGGCGGATTGCGGATGAACACAACCGGACCATTATTATTGTTTTGCACGATATTAACTATGCCTCGGCCTATGCAGACAACATCATGGGCATGAAAAATGGCGAATTGGTGCTGCATGGAAGGCCAAATGATGTTATAACACCCCAAAACCTGCAACGTTTGTTTGGTGTGGAAGCTGAAATTGTACCGGTTCAAAATCATAAGCTGGTTATGCATTATGTTTGACGGGCTGTGAATAATAATGGAAAACAAAGTAAATCATGAAAATCTGGGTTGATGCCGATGCCTGTCCCGTTGTTATCAAACAAATTCTATTCCGGGCGGCCAAGCGCTGGGAAATAAACACCACCCTGGTGGCCAATCAAATGTTAATGGTGCCGGCTTCTGTGTTTATTCAGGCCCGCCAGGTGCCGCGTGGTTTTGATGTGGCCGATGCCTATATCGTAGAGCAGGTACAAGCAGGCGACTTGGTGATTACTGCCGATATCCCGCTGGCCGCCGAAGTCATAGAAAAAAAGGCCATCGCCCTGAACCCGCGTGGTGAATTGTATTCACCCGAAAATATTCGCGAACGGCTGGCCATTCGCGACATGATGGAAGAATTGCGCAGTAGCGGCATTGAAACCGGCGGCCCAAAAGCGTTTAACCAGGCTGACCAGAAAGCATTTGCCAATCAGCTGGATAAATTGCTGGCCCGTTATGTGGCACAGAAAAATGTCAAATCATGAAGCAGGGGATTTATTCTGCTTGATGTTGATGTGTGGGGGTATAGGTGTTTAAATAATTAAATATTTGTTAAATACTTCAATAAATATTTTGTGCATAAAAAATGCCTGCATTATCTAAACAATGCAGGCATTTTCCTATTAATACCGTTTAAGTGGTATTTACAATAACTATCAGCCTTCTTTACGCAAATGCGGGAATAGCAATACGTCGCGAATGCTGGGGCTGTCAGTGAGCAACATAACCAGGCGGTCTATGCCAATGCCGCAACCACCAGCCGGTGGCATGCCGTATTCAA
>JAVESC010000203.1:0-2508 GCA_034006805.1 Advenella sp. | reverse complement strand
CCTGCCGATGGATACACCGTGTTTATTGGCGATGTGCCCTCTTTGGCCACCAATGTAGGTCTGTTCAAGAATCTTTCTTATGATCCGCGCACAGACCTGCAACCTGTTGGCGAGTTGATTGTGTCACCGGCACTGGTCGTGGTTCCCATGAACAGTCCCTACCAGACCTTTGAAGATCTGGTTAAAGGTGCCTCAGAAAAACCCCAGGGCCTGACTTACGCTTCCCAGGGCGTTGGCACGGGTGGTCACCTGTTTGGTACCTTGCTGCAAAACAAGCTGAACCAGGAAATGACCCATGTGGCGTATAAGGGTTCTATTCCAGGTTTGCAAGACACCATCAGCGGCCAGGTTGATTTCATGTATGATGCCATCCCCACCAGCGGCCCGTTTGTGCTGGGTGACAAGCTGCGTGCGCTGGCGATTGGTTCCAAAGAGCGCTCTCCGCTGCTGCCCAATGTACCTACACTGGAAGAGTTGGGTTATGGTGAGATTGTGCCTACCTTCTGGTGGGGTGTCGCCGTGAAAAAAGGCACCCCCGACGAGATTGTTGAACTGTTAAGCAAGTCGGTGGCCGAAGCCATGCACGACCCGCAAATTGCCGGCAAGTTCACCAGCCAGGGGGTGCTTATCAACACCACGACACCGGCCGAGTTTACCGCTTATATCAATGAAGAAATTGAGAAGTGGAGCAAGGTCATGGCAGATGCCAATATGCAGGTTAATTAATCAGACAGGTTGATACATGAAAGGTCTCAAAAATAAAGTGGCATTGATTTCTGGCGGTATGGGTGATATTGGCATGGCCATTGCCACCCGTTTGATGCAGGAAGGTGCCAGGGTTGTATTGGGTGACCTGAAAGCAAAAGATGCCGCGCTGCTGGCGGCACGTTTTCAGGATGGGCAGGTACCCGATTACGTGCAGCTGGACGTGACCCGGGCAGAAAGCTGGAAAAGCGCCTTTGAACAGGTGGTGGCCCTGCATGGCCGCTGCGATGTCCTGGTGAATAATGCCGGGGTAATTTCCACCCAGAGCGTGCCCTTCAGCGATATTGATTTCCAGGAATGGAAGCGCCTGTTTACCATTAATGTGGATGGCACTTTCCTGGGTATCCAGGCGGGTATTACCGCCATGCAGGGCAATGAAAACGGTGGTGCCATTGTGAATATGGGTTCAATTGCCGGGTTTGTGGGTTCTGTAGGTGGCGGTTCTTACGGCTCCAGCAAAAGCGCCATTATCAATATGACGCAGCAAGCCGCGCTTAGCGCCGCCCGTTCGGGGCAGAAAGTGCGTATCAATGCGGTGCATCCGGGCTATGTCTGGACGCAACTGGTTGATGCCACGCTAAGCAAACAGTTTGGTTCAGAAGAAAAGGCACTGGAAGCGGTACGTGCCATGAATCCGATGAACCAGATTGTAAGCGTTAACGATGTGGCCGCTGCCGTGGTTTTTCTGGCTTCCGAAGATGCCAGAATGATTAACGGGACAGGCATCGTGGTGGACGGCGGCAGGCTGCTGCAGTAAATGCCTGGCATTGTTTTATGCATTCCAACGCGGGCGTTAACCACCCCGCAATAGAATCAAGGGTTTAGGACAGTGCAGAAAAACCACCCCGTAATAGAACCAGGAGTTTAGGACAGTGCAGAAAAACCACCCCGGCGCTGTGCGCCACCCCTCCGCAGAGGGGAATTTCCCTGCTTCGTGGAAACGTCTGTGCTGCACATTCCCCTCCTTCGCCGGGGTGGTTACTGGATACCCGAAACCGCCCAGCTTTTGCTTCGCGCCAGAAACCCCTGGTTAAGCCGGCTGTTTGGTTTCAGCGCCAGACGTTCGTTAGCCAGGGCTCGGGCCAGTTCGGGTTGTCCGGCTCGAATGGCGGCCTCTATCAGGGTCAGGTCAATAATATCGCGCTGGGCATGGCTGCCCCCAAAGCTGTTGGCAATAAACCTGGCCCCGTACAACTGCTCAATGGCGGTTTGATAATCTTTGCGCCAAAAAGCAATAAACCCTTCGATTAAAGGCACGGTGTATTTTTGGGTCCATTGCTGCATTTCCGATTTCGGGTCGGGGTTAATTTTTTTACAATCCTTCAGGATTTGTTCAACGTCAATATCCCGTCCTGCGCCAAGGTAGGCCATAACGGCATGCCAGTCATTAAAGGTGTAAGAATGCCCATCGGCATGGGTCTGCCAGCAATCAGCCAGTTCATCCCAGCGGTCGCCCACATCCACCCCGTCCAGGTGAAGGCGCCACAACATGGCCGAGGCATCCACCAGTTCCAGCGCCACGGTACTGTTGCCATGGCGAATATGATTATCGTAAATACTTAATACCACATCATTCTGCTCCAGCTCCTGATGGTAAATTGCCCTGTGCCACCAGTTATGTACCTTGAAGAAATTGTCCTCTTCAGACCAGTATTTTTCACGCGTTGACATCCATTTAACACCGTCAATCACCCGCCCCTGCATTTCCAATACGTGGGCAACCGCATGATGGGCCCAGCAATC
>JAVESC010000202.1:0-2579 GCA_034006805.1 Advenella sp. | reverse complement strand
CCTTTTTTCTGAAATATCTTCAAACACCCATACGGCGGCCGAGAACGGGTCGTTTCTGTTAATGGCCTGCCCACTCACATGACACCAAAATAACTGCCCATTATTACGTTTCATAATCCGGTCGTCAGAATAACGCCCTTCACTTCGCATAACCATCAGGGCACGGTCACCGATATGTTCAAATTCGGTGGCAGAGGGATACAAAGTAAGCAGCGATTTACCTTGCAATGCGTCGGGTGAATAACCAAACATTTTGGAAAATGCCCGGTTACATGACTGCACGTAACGGTTGCGGGACACTAATAATCCAACCGGTGCCATATCAAAAGCCAGCAACAGATCATCCTGGGTAGCGGGAGATAAAAGATGGCTTGTCTCCATTATTCAATATCCTTATCGGGTAAACCCTTGCGTAATCAAGCAACTATCAGTATGGGAAAGTATTGGGCATTATAACCTCATCCCAATAAAGCTAAAAAAGCACAAGGAGACATAACGTGACCGTATCTATTGTGGGCTGGTCCCATCTCCCATTTGGCCGTCTTGATAATCTTGGCCTTGAAAACCTGATCGTCAGTGCCGCAACACAGGCCCTGAATCATGCCGGTATTGGTGGCGATCAGGTTGATGGTATCTGGCTGGGCAATTTGAATGGTGGCTTCAGCCCTGAAATTTTTGCCTCTTCACTGGCGCTTGAAGCTGATTCCGGTTTGCGCTGGAAACCGGCCAACCGGCTGGAAAATGCCTGCGCTTCCGGTTCTGCCGCCATTTATGCGGCATGTGATGCCATTGAGTCCGGGCGAACCCGGGTGGCCTTGGTCATTGGCGCCGAGAAAATGACCGGTGTCAGTGGCAGTGACATCACCCGTATTCTGGGCAATTGTGCACACCCGAGTGATGTCAGCCAGATTGCGGGGGGGTTCCCCGGTATTTTTGGCCAAATGGCGCAACAGTATTTTGCAGCCTGGGGCGAACACTCGGCCACATTGGCCCGCATTGCCGCCAAAAACCATGCCAATGGCGTTACCAACCCATGGGCTCAAATGCGGCGTGACCTGGGGTTTGAGTTCTGCAATACCGTTTCAGAAAAAAATCCGCTTATTGCTGCCCCATTACGCAAAACCGACTGTTCACTGGTATCCGATGGTGCCGCTGCCCTGGTGCTGGCCAGTGACGAGGCCATACGTGACTTTCCGCGGGCGGTAAACATTCGTGCACGGGCCCAGGTGAATGACTTACTACCCTTATCCGGGCGACAGGCCGTGACCTTTGAGGGGCCCCGCCGTGCCTGGTCCAGTGCCCTGGAAAATGCCGGCTGTTCAATTAATGACCTGTCATTTGCCGAAGTCCATGACTGCTTCACTATTGCCGAACTATTGTCTTATGAGGCCATGAATCTGGCGCCTGTCGGGCAAGGACACATGCTTTTGGAAGAAGGCGTGGTCATGCGTGATGGCCGTTTGCCCGTTAATGTATCGGGTGGTTTAAAAGCCAAAGGACATCCGATTGGCGCGACCGGTGTTTCTATGCATGTGATTTCAGCCATGCAGCTTTGCCAGGAAGCGGGTGAGATGCAGTTGCCCGATCCGGTTCTGGCAGGTGTGTTTAATATGGGGGGGGCCGCCGTGGCCAACTATGTCAGTATTCTGGAGCGGGTACAATGAATATTGCCCTGTATCTTCAACGTACGGCCACTGCCAACCCCGATGCGCCAGCGGTTTATGCGGGCACACAGTTGCAATTGAACTATGGTGAGCTATTGCAAAGAACCACCGCCCTGGCCGGTTATTTGCAGCAGGTGTTTGGGGTCAAACCCGGTGACAGGGTTGCCATTTATGCCGCCAACTGCGTTGAGTATCTGGAAGTCTTGCATGCCATTTTATGGATCGGTGCAGTAACCGTGCCGGTCAATTACAAGCTTCACAATAAAGAGCTGGACTATGTACTGGCTGATTGTGAAGCGCGGGTATTAATCGTCTCGCAAGCCTTGTCTGCCTGTATTGGCAATTTGGCGAACCCGCCGGCACATATCCTGGTTCCGGGCAGCCCTGAATACAGACAGGCCCTGCAACATGCCAGGGCCCCCATGTATGATTGCGGTCCTGACGAGCTGGCCTCCCTGTTCTACACCTCGGGTACAACCGGTCGCCCAAAAGGCGTCATGCAAAGCCATGGCAACCTGCAGGCCATGGTCGTATCTTACCTGGCGGATGTGGATGCCTCTGACCCTGCCGATGTCATGGTTTATGCCGCACCCATGTCTCATGGTGCCGGTTTGTACAACTATGTCCATATGCTTAGCGGTGCCCGCCATTTGATACCGTTATCCGGCGGCTTTGAACCGGCAGAGCTGGTGGAACTGGCCGCATCAGTTGGACGGCTGACCTTCTTTGCCGCACCCACCATGGTCAAGCGCTTGCTGGATTATGTGATTGACAGCGGTGCTGATGTTTCAGGTTTCAAAACCATTGTGTATGGTGGTGGCCCCATGTACGTTGAAGACATCCAGCAAGCCTTGCAGGTTTTTGGTCCACGTTTTGTACAGATTTACGGACAGGGTGAATGTCCCATGGCCATCA
>JAVESC010000059.1:0-18009 GCA_034006805.1 Advenella sp. | reverse complement strand
GTTTGCCCACCATTGCCGAATGGGAATACGCCGCCCGTGCCTCTGAAACCAAAATAGATGCCACCAAAGACCCGGATTTTTCCCGCAAAATCCTGGATTGGTATGCCAAGCCTACCATGGCCAGCCTGCCAGCCATCAAACAAGACAAGCCCAATTACTGGGGGGTTTACGATATGCACGGTTTAATCTGGGAGTGGACGCAAGACTTTAACGCCACCGTTTCCAGCAAACTGCAAATGTCGAATGTTGAAGAGGTGGAAGTGGATGGCCGTACCCTTAGCCTGGACCTGGGGGCGTTTTGTGGGGCAGGGGCGCAAGGCGTGGCCGACCCCAGCGATTATGCCGCCTTCATGCGTTATGGTTTCAGGTCCAGCCTGAAGGCACCGTTTACGCTGGATACCCTGGGTTTCAGGTGCGCACAGGATGGCGCTTAGGGGTGTTTAAATGCCAAATACATAGCCACCTCATGATGCAGGTGGCTTTTTTGCATTAAAACAACATCTGTGTTAAATTAAAACAACACTGCGTTAAAGGGGGCTGGTGCTTCTTTGGACGGTAAACAACAGTTTTAACAGTAATGTTTGCAGTGCTGTCAAAACGGCAGTAAATTAAAGGTTCATGCGGTTATTGGCCGTATGAATAAAGAAATTTGCAGGGGTGGGCTTAACAGTTTCGAAGGGAAAAGGGCCTGCTTAACAATTGGTCTGTTGTGTCATGTTTGTTGCTCACTGCCAACATAAAACTCACAAAAAAGGGTTTTTATGAAGAAGTTGGTAGCCAGAAAGTGAAAAATTTGGTGCAATAACTACAACTTCCCTTCGCGGAGTTTTATAGAGCGGTAGAACATAATGTCTTGATCGCTGCTCTGATCACTCAAAATCTACGGAGATTTAACAAATGAAAAAGACTTTGCTAACTGCAGCTCTAGTTGCTGGCTTCGCTAGCGTAGCTCACGCAGAATCATCAGTAACCCTGTACGGCCTGGTTGACGGCGGTATTGGTTATACAAACCAAAAAACCACATGGAGTGGTGATTTCGGTAGTGGTTCATACAAAGACCGTGGTTTTGGTTTCAAAAGCGGTGTTAAAAATGGTAACCGCTGGGGCCTGAAAGGCACCGAAGATTTGGGTAACGGCACCAGCGCTATTTTCCAACTGGAAAGCGGTTTCACCTTGGGTGATGGCCGCTCAGCACAAGATGATCGTTTGTTTGGTCGTAAAGCCATTGTTGGTTTGACAGGCGAAAGCTGGGGTACATTGACTTTAGGTCGTCAGTACAACGCGGCTGATGACTTTATTGCTCCTATCGATCCATTCGGTACAGGCTGGGGTCAAGCTGCAATTGGTTCAGGCTTCGGTGGTGGTGTTTCAGCCCGTTTCGATAACGTTGTTAAGTATGTGACTCCTAACTTCTCTGGTTTCCAATTGGGTCTGGGCTGGGTTGGTGGTAACAACAAACAAAATTACAGCTTTAATGGTGATTCTTGGGAAACAAAACAAAAAGATAATGGCTTCACCTTTGGTTTGGGTTATAACAATGGCCCAATCGAAGTAGGTGCTTCTTTTGATTACATCCGTACTGACAGAACAGGTCATCACAATGGTGTAGATATCGGTGGTGTTGATAATAAAACTAAGGTATGGAACCTTGGTTTTGCCTATGACTTCGATGTTGTTAAACTGCACTTGATCTACGGTCAGCAGCACGATGGTGCTATCGGTGGTCTTGGTTTAGCTGGTGATATCGCTCTGCCTCCTTATACTAACTATGAAGTAGCAACTGTTGGTGATAGCTTCGTTGGTGATGGTCTGCGTCAGCGTTCATGGTTGCTTGGCTTGACAGCTCCTGTAAGTGATGCTGGTAAAGTGCTGTTCTCTTACACAGGTAATAACATCAAAAACAAAGAAGTTTTTGATGGTAAAATTACCAGTCACATCTTCAACTTGGGTTACCTGCATAACTTGTCTAAACGCACCAGCGTTTACGCAGTTGCTTCTTACGGTCAGTCTAAGCTGAAAGTTAATGAAACAGCTTTCGATGGCCAAGCTAAACTGAAATCTACAGAAGTTATCGTAGGTCTGCAACACCGCTTCTAATCAATCGCATGGCTTAGCCATGTAATTGAAAAGCTTAAAAACCACCTGTTTATGCAGGTGGTTTTTTTATGGGCGCTTGGTTTTTAAGGTTTCTTGCATAAGTTCTAAATTGGCTTTTGATTTTTCTAGTATGTCGTGTTGGTTTCAAAAATGGCGCTTGCTACAAAAAAAACAGGCCTATCCGTATCTTCTGAAAACAGGCAAAAGGTGTGGCCAGTGCAGCCTTCTGCCGCGACTTCAGCCCGCAGGGGCGTCGGAGTAAAGGAGGCTGCACTGACTGCGCCGTGTTAAAATTAACATAGATCAAGTCAAGTGGGGCAGGGTAAGTGCTTGCGTTCATCTGCCTATATTGCCCGCAGTGCTTTCCCGGCGCCCAAAACAGGAATGTTCATCATGGTTTCTACCTTATCAATCCCTAAAAATACCCTGCGCCAGGCTGGCTACCTGCTCACTCTCTTCATCTTTCCCGTCTCAGCTCACGCCACAGGTCTCCAGCTTTACGGCACCCTTGATGGCGGTTACCGCTATCACGCCGGCAAAACCCAGGGCCACTTCACCCAGCCCAGTACCGGTCAATCCACCCCGTTCTCTATCCGTTCCCAAAGCAGCGGCATGGCCAGCGGCCTGAAAAACGACAGCAAAATTGGTCTGCGTGGAACCCATGAAATAGGCGGTGGCAACCGCATCTTTTTTGAGCTGGAAGAAGAGGTGGATATAGCTACCGGGCGTCGCGCTCGCGACAGGGGTGTTCGCGTCATCGGCATTGGCGGGTAGCATGAAATATCCAATTAATAAAAAATACTTGCCCTGTCAAGTATTTTTGCGAATATTCTTGATAAAAGGAAAAAAACATGAAATATGTCGTTTTCCCTAATACATTGGGTTTCATCCTGCCCATGAAATGCTACAATCAGAAGGTTTAAGAAATTTAATCAAGTTTTCAATTTAGGTGGCTGCGTAACATGAATTTAGCTGAATATTTTCCAGTACTGCTGTTTATTCTCGTTGCGGGTGGTTTGGGTGCATTTTTATTGCTGGCGGGGCGTTTTTTGGGTCCCAATCGGCCAGACCCCGAAAAAAACTCACCCTACGAGTGCGGGTTTGAAGCCTTTGAAGATGCACGCATGAAATTTGACGTGCGTTACTATCTGGTCGCCATCCTGTTCATTCTGTTCGATCTTGAAATCGCCTATCTTTTCCCATGGGCTATTGCCAACGGGCATGTCGGTCTGGTTGGTTTCTGGACCGTGATTGTGTTCCTGGCAGTTCTTACTGCCGGTTTTGTTTACGAATGGAAAAAGGGCGCACTGGACTGGGATTAACCCAAACCGTGTGTAAAAACTATGTCTGATCAAAATGTATTAAATAAACAGGGTTTTCTGGTTACCAGTGCTGATGCCGTCATCAACTGGGCCAAAACCGGTTCCATGTGGCCAGCCACCTTCGGCCTGGCCTGTTGCGCGGTAGAAATGATGCACGCCGGTGCCGCCAGGTATGACCTTGACCAATTCGGTATTATCTTCCGTCCCAGCCCACGTCAGTCTGACGTCATGATTGTGGCCGGTACTCTTTGCAACAAAATGGCCGCTCCATTGCGCAAAGTGTACGACCAAATGGCCGAACCCCGCTGGGTTGTTTCCATGGGCTCCTGTGCCAACGGTGGTGGTTATTACCACTACTCTTATTCCGTCGTTCGGGGCTGTGACCGCATCGTACCGGTTGATATCTACGTGCCGGGCTGTCCGCCAACGGCAGAAGCGCTTATCTACGGTATGTTGCAGTTACAAAATAAAATTCGCCATACCAACACCATTGCGCGTGAAGCGTAAGATGTTGGCAAGCTAAGGTTCACGATAATCCTATGTCTCGTTTACAAAATTTAAAACAAAATGTGCTTGCCCATCTGGGCGATCAGCTCAACCTGATCGAAGCCCATGGTGAGCTTACCCTTGAAATTCCGGCCAGCAAATGGCAGGAAACCTGTACCCGTCTGCGTGATATTCCCGAATTGGGTTTTGAAACCGCCATCGACCTGGCCGGTATAGACTACGCTACCTGGGGTGCACCGGCCGTTAACGCCGCTGAAAAATTCCCGTCGCGTTTTGCGGTTGCCGTTCAATTGCTTTCTTTAAGCAATAACTGGCGCCTGCGCATTCGTGCCTGGGTACCCAATAATGAATTCCCCATGCTGGCCACGCTCATTAACGTATGGCCAACCCTTAACTGGTTCGAGCGCGAAGCCTTCGACCTGTACGGTATTGTGTTCGACGGTCACCCCGACCTGCGTCGCATTCTTACCGACTACGGTTTCATCGGACACCCGTTCCGCAAAGACTTCCCCATTTCCGGTCACGTTGAAATGCGCTACGACGAAGAAGCCAAACGCGTCATTTACCAGCCAGTTACCATAGACCCGCGTGAAATCACGCCAAGGGTAATTCGTGAAGAAGGTTACGGAGCAGGACGTTAAACATGTCAGAAATTAAAAACTATACCCTTAACTTCGGCCCCCAGCACCCGGCAGCCCACGGTGTGCTCCGTCTTATTCTTGAAATGAACGGCGAAGTCATCCAGCGGGCTGACCCGCATATTGGCCTGTTGCACCGCGCAACAGAAAAACTGGCCGAACACAAAACCTATTTGCAGGCCCTGCCATACATGGACCGGCTAGACTACGTTTCCATGATGTGCAACGAGCACGCCTATGTCATGGCGATTGAAAAACTGCTGGGTCTTGAAGTACCTCTGCGGGCACAGTATATCCGCGTCATGTTCGACGAAATCACCCGTCTTCTGAATCACCTCATGAGTGTGGGTACCCACGCCCTTGACGTGGGCGCCATGGCGGTCATGCTGTATGCTTTCCGTGAACGCGAAGATTTAATGGACTGCTACGAAGCCGTGTCCGGTGCCCGCATGCACGCGGCTTATTACCGTCCCGGTGGCGTGTATCGTGACCTGCCCGATACCATGCCCAAAAACACCATGGACACCAAATACCGCAGCAAGCGTGAAATCAATCAAATGAACGAAGACCGCGAAGGTTCGCTGCTTGACTTCATCGAGGCATTTACCAAGCGCTTCCCGGGCTGTGTTGACGAGTACGAAACACTGCTTACCGACAACCGTATCTGGAAACAGCGTCTGGTGGGTATTGGTGTGGTAGACCCTGAACGCGCCAAGGCCCTGGGCTTTACCGGCCCCATGCTGCGTGGTTCAGGGGTTGAATGGGACTTGCGTAAAAAACAACCTTACGAAGTATACGACCGCCTTGATTTTGATATTCCGGTTGGTGTCAATGGCGATTGCTACGACCGTTATCTGGTGCGTGTGGCCGAAATGCGTGAAAGTAACCGCATTATTGCCCAGTGCGTGCACTGGTTGCGTAACAACCCCGGCCCGGTTATTACCAGTAACCACAAAATCGCGCCACCCAAACGTGAAAACATGAAGACCAACATGGAAGAGCTTATCCATCACTTCAAGCTGTTCTCTGAAGGCTTCCAGGTGCCGGCCGGTGAGGTTTACTCTGCGGTAGAGCACCCCAAAGGTGAATTTGGTATTTATATGGTGTCCGATGGCGCTAATAAGCCTTATCGCCTTAAAATCCGTGCGCCCGGCTTTGTCCACTTGCAGTCCCTTGATGAAATGTCTCGTGGTCACATGCTGGCTGATGCCGTAACCATTATCGGTACACAAGATATCGTGTTCGGTGAAATTGATCGCTAATACTGGCGAATAACTGGATAGTAAAAATGTTGCTTTCTGAACAGGCTTATACAAAGATTGATAAAGAGCTGGCAAAGTATCCCGCCGATCAGCGTTCGTCTGCCATCATGTCTTCCCTTCGCATTGCACAAGAAGAGAACGGTTGGCTGTCAAGCGATCTGATCGCCGAAATAGCCGGCTATATCGGGGTAGAACCCATCGCAGTCCAAGAGGTTGCCACCTTTTACGACATGTTTGATATGAAACCCGTTGGCAAATTCAAAATTACGGTATGCACCAATTTGCCCTGTGCCCTGCGTGATGGTGTGAAAACCGCCGAATATATCAAAGAAAAACTGGGCATTGGTTTTGGTGAAACCACCCCTGATGGCACCTTTACCCTGAAAGAGGGCGAGTGCATGGGCGCCTGTGGCGATTCACCCATTTTGCTGGTTAATAACCACCATATGTGTGTGCGCATGTCACAAGAAAAAATTGATGAAATGCTGGCTGATATGCTCAAGGAGGCACAGGCATGAGTTTCCTTGATAAATACTCCCACGGTTTAATTGCCAATCCGGGCAATGACCTGTCCAACAGCATGGCGCTGCATGGCCGTCATATCAAGCCACAAATTCTTGATGGCATTAATGGCGAGAACTGGCACCTTGAAGACTACGTCAAGCGCGGTGGCTACGAAGCCCTGCGTAAAATCCTTACAACGGGACTGTCCCAAGAAGACGTGATTGCCGAAATCAAGGCATCCGGCCTGCGTGGCCGTGGTGGTGCGGGTTTCCCAACCGGCCTCAAATGGAGCTTCATGCCCCGCACGTTCCCGGGCCAAAAATACCTGGTCTGCAACTCCGACGAGGGCGAGCCGGGTACCTTTAAAGACCGCGATATCCTGCGTTTCAATCCGCATGCAGTCATTGAAGGCATGGCCATTGGTGCCTATGCCATGGGTATTTCGGTTGGATACAACTATATCCACGGTGAAGTTTTTGAAATTTACAAACGTTTCGAAGAAGCGCTTGAAGAGGCGCGCAAGGCCGGCTTCCTGGGTGATAACATCCTGGGTTCCAGCTTCAGCTTCCAGCTGCATGCGCATCATGGCTATGGTGCCTATATTTGCGGAGAAGAAACCGCCTTGCTCGAATCCCTTGAAGGCAAGAAAGGCCAACCGCGATTCAAACCGCCATTTCCGGCCAGTTTTGGCCTGTATGGCAAGCCAAGCACCATTAACAATACCGAAACCTTTGCGGCGGTCCCCTGGATTATCCGTAACGGCGGGCAGCAATACCTTGAGGTGGGCAAGCCCAATAATGGCGGTACCAAACTGTTTTCCATCACCGGTGATGTAGAGCGTCCCGGTACCTATGAAATTCCGCTGGGCACACCCTTTGCCACCCTGCTTGAACTGGCCGGTGGCATGCGTAACGGGCGTAAACTAAAAGCGGTTATTCCCGGTGGTTCCAGTGCGCCTGTACTGCCCGCCGACATCATGATGGACTGCACGATGGACTATGACTCTATCGCCAAGGCCGGCTCTATGCTGGGTTCTGGCGCGGTTACCGTCATGGATGAATCCCGTTGCATGGTTAAATCATTGCTGCGCCTGTCTTACTTTTATTTTGAAGAAAGCTGCGGCCAGTGTACGCCATGCCGTGAAGGTACCGGCTGGCTGTACCGTATTGTCAATCGCATTGAAAACGGTCAGGGTCGTCCCGAAGACCTGGATATGCTTGATACGGTTGCGGGCAACATCATGGGACGCACAATTTGTGCATTGGGCGACGCGGCAGCCATGCCCGTACGCGGTTTCTTAAAGCATTATCGCGATGAGTTCGCGCACCACATCGAGCATAAGCAATGTGTGGTTCCTCACTATTTGTAGGTCAAAGCAATGGTTGAACTTACCATAGACGGCAAACCCGTATCAGTGCCTGAAGGCAGCATGGTTATGCATGCCGCCCAGGAACTGGGGGTCTACGTGCCGCATTTCTGTTATCACAAAAAACTGTCTATTGCAGCCAGCTGCCGCATGTGTCTGGTAGAAGTCGAAAAGGCGCCCAAAGCCTTGCCGGCATGCGCAACACCGGTTACGCAGGGTATGGTTGTCCATACCTGTTCTGCCAAGGCGGTTGCCGCACAAAAGGCGGTCATGGAGTTCCTGCTTATTAATCACCCCCTTGATTGCCCCATTTGCGATCAGGGCGGAGAGTGTCAGTTGCAGGACTTGTCTGTAGGCTATGGGCAGTCTGAATCCCGTTATCAAGAAGAAAAACGGGTGGTTTTCCATAAAGATGTGGGTCCGTTAATTTCAGCCGAAGAAATGGCCCGTTGCATTCACTGCACGCGCTGCGTTCGTTTCGGCCAGGAAGTGGGCGGCATTATGGAGCTGGGCATGGTTGGCCGCGGCGAACATGCCGAAATTACCACTTTTGTGGGGCATTCCATTAATTCCGAATTGTCCGGCAACATGATTGATGTCTGCCCGGTGGGTGCATTAACGTCAAAACCTTTCCGCTACACGGCCCGTACCTGGGAACTGGCCCGTCGCCGTTCAGTCAGTCCACACGACAGTGTGGGCAGCAACCTGGTGGTGCAGGTCAAGGGTGACAATGTCATGCGTGTGGTGCCCTTCGAAAACGAAGAGGTTAACGAATGCTGGATTACCGATAAAGACCGCTGGTCTTATGAAGGCTTAAACAGCGAAGACCGCCTGCAAACCCCCATGATCAAAGGCGACGACAACGTCTGGCGCGAGGCTTCCTGGAATGATGCCTTAACCGCTGCCGCACAGGCACTGGGCCGTATTAACGAGACCCAGGGTATTGGCCAGATTGGTGCCTTGGCCACCGAATATTCTACGGTTGAAGAATTGGCCTTGTTAGGGCGCCTGGTACGTGGTTTGGGTTCCGAGCATATTGATTTTCGCCTGCGCCAGAACGATGCCGGTTTTGAAACTGCCTTAAACGGTGTGCCATGGTTGGGCATGCCCATTGCAGAACTCAATAACCTTGATCGTGTCCTGGTTGTTGGGTCAACCCTGCGCAAAGATCATCCTTTGTTTGCACAGCGCCTGCGTCAGGCTGCTAAACATGGCACACAAATTGTGCTTATCGACAGTTTTGGCGATAATCCACTGTTCCCGGTTGCCGCGCGTATCACGGTTGCACCCAGCCAGCTGGCGGCAACGCTGGCCCAGCTTGGCCGTGCACTGGTGGCCCAAGAGGGCGCCCAGGCCGATGCTACCGATCCTGTCCAGAAAGCAGCGGCCATTCTGGCCAGCGGCAGCAACAGTGCTGTCCTGCTGGGCAATACAGCGGTTTCTGCTCCCGATGCCTCTAATATCGCTGCCTATGCACAAGCGGTGGCCAATGGCATTAACGGCAAACTGGGCTTTTTAACTGCAGGTGCCAATACGGTGGGCGGTTATCTGGCGGGTGCCGTGGCTAAAGAAAATGGCATGAACCTGCCCAAGATGTTGCAAAACCCATTAAAGGCATTTATTGTCTTGCATGCAGAACCCAAACTGGACTGCGATAACGGCGTCAAGGCCCAGGAAATGCTGGCCAATGCGTTTTCAATTGCATTAACCCCGTTCAAATCAGCGGCCCAGGACTGGGCCCGCATTATGTTGCCGGTGGCACCGTTCACAGAAACCTCGGGTACTTTCGTTAATGCCGAGGGTCGTGCCCAAAGCTTCAAGGGTGTGGTGGCCGGAAAAGGCCAAAGCCGTCCGGGCTGGAAAGTCCTGCGTGTACTGGGCAATATCCTGAAACTGTCAGACTTCGAAGACGAAACATCCGAAACTATTCGCGATGCCGTGTTGCAAAATGGTTACGTTGCGCGTCTGGGCAACAAGGTCGTGACAGATCCCCAAGTGCCTGCCGTGGCACCTGTTGGTCTTGAACGGGTGGCTGATGTGCCTGTTTACCGCACCGACGCCATGGTTCGCCGTGCCGAGTCCTTGCAACTGTCTCCGGCCAGTGTTGTCCCCCGTGTGCGCATGAATGCGCAAACCATAGCGTCACTGGAACTGGCTAATGGTATTCAGGTAAAAGTGAAATCCGCTAGCGGTGAAGTTATCCTTGAGCTTGAGCAGGACGACACGTTGGCCAACAATACCGTGCGTATTTCCCACGCATTCGAACAAACTGCAGCATTGGGTAGTGCCTTTGCTCAACTCACTGTGGAGCGCGTCTAATGGATATCTGGTCTTGGTTCACTGATGGTGTTGCCGCCTTTGACGCCTGGGGCGCCGATCTGATTGGTGCAACACCGTGGTTGGTCATCTGGTCAATCATTAAAATCCTGGTTATCGCTTTGCCAATCATTATCTGTGTGGCTTTCCTTACTTTGTGGGAACGTCGCATGATTGGTTATATGCATATTCGTCGTGGCCCCAACCGTGTGGGTCCTGGCGGTATTTTGCAACCTTTTGCTGACGTATTCAAACTGCTCACGAAAGAGGTGATTGTTCCCGAAAAAGCCAATAAGGTGCTTTATATTCTGGCACCCATCATGACTTTGCTGCCAGCGCTGGCCGCATGGGCCGTGATTCCCTTTGGTCCTGAAGCCGTACTGGCAAACGTGAATGCCGGTTTGCTGTATGTGATGGCCATTACCTCGCTGGGTGTTTATGGCGTGATTATCGCAGGCTGGGCATCCAACTCCAAATATCCGTTTCTGGGTGCCATGCGTGCTTCGGCACAAATGATTTCCTATGAATTGGGTATGGGTGTTGTACTGGTTACCGTCTTGCTGGTGTCTGGTACGTTAAATATGAACGGTATTGTTCAGGGCCAATTAACAGGCTGGTTTGCCGATCGTGGTCTTAACTTCCTGTCATGGAACTGGTTGCCCCTGTTGCCTCTGTTCGTGGTGTATATCATTTCAATTGTTGCTGAAACCTGCCGTCACCCATTCGACGTGGTCGAAGGAGAGTCTGAAATTGTGGCCGGGCATATGGTGGAATACTCCGGTATGGGCTTTGCCATGTTCTTCCTGGCTGAATACGCCAACATGATCCTGTTGTCAGCCATGGCTTCCATCATGTTCCTGGGCGGCTGGTCATCTCCACTGGATTTTGCGCCATTTAACTGGATTCCGGGTTGGTTATGGCTGGGCCTTAAAACATTCTTTGTTGTGTCTTTCTTTATTTGGTTCCGGGCTTCATTTCCCCGCTATCGTTACGACCAGATCATGCGTCTGGGCTGGAAAGTATTTCTTCCGTTAACGGGTGTGTGGTTGCTGATTGTTGCCATTTGGATGCAGACACCGTTCAATATTTGGAAATAGGCTAGAAGAAAATTATGAGTGCTATTAAAGATTTCTTCGGCAGTTTCATGCTGACCGAGATGTTAAAGGGAATGGCCCTGACCGGCAGGTATTTCTTCAAGCGCAAGATTACGCTGCGTTATCCTCATGAAAAAACGCCCATGTCGCCGCGTTTTCGGGGGTTGCATGCCTTGCGTCGCTATCCCAACGGCGAAGAACGCTGTATTGCCTGTAAGCTTTGCGAAGCAGTGTGTCCCGCCATGGCCATTACCATTGAATCCGAAGAGCGTGACGATGGAACCCGTCGCACCACGCGCTACGATATTGACTTAACCAAATGTATCTTTTGCGGCTTTTGTGAAGAGAGCTGCCCGGTGGATTCAATCGTGGAAACCCATATCCATGAATACCACGGTGAAAAACGGGGCGACCTGTATTTCACCAAAGATATGTTGCTTGCAGTAGGTGATAAATATGAATCCGAGATCGCTGCACGTCGTGCAACCGATGCACCATACAGATAATCGGCAGGTGAGCAAACTATGACTTTTACGACTGTTTTGTTCTATATTCTGGCTACTATTCTTGTAGTGGCCGGTGCTCGGGTAATTACCGCACGCAGTCCGGTAACGGCTGTGCTGCACTTGATCCTGTCATTTGTAACCGCATCATTGCTGTGGATTCTGATCGGTGCCGAGTTCCTGGGCCTGGTACTGATCGTGATCTATGTAGGCGCGGTAATGGTCATGTTCCTGTTTGTGGTCATGATGATCGACGTGGTTCCCGAGTCCTTGCGGGCCGGTTTCCGTACCTATATGCCGTTGGGCCTGGTGGTTGGCGGTATTATGGTGCTGGAAATTGCTTTTGTACTGGGTACGGTGTACTACGGTTCAGGCGCACCGGTTCCGCTTCCCGATTCCTACGACAATACACTTGAGCTGGGCACTGCCATGTACAGCGAATATTCGTATGCCATTCAGGTGGGTGCGCTGGTTCTGCTGGTAGGCATGATTTCAGCCATTGCACTGACCCTGCGTGAACGCAGCAACCGCAAATACGTGAATGTCAATGATCAGCTGCATGTAAATGCCGCCGACCGTATCAGGCTTGTCAGCATGAAATCTGAAAAAGAAGAAGCTGCGCCAGTAAAAGAAGGGGATTCAGAATGACGCTAACTTTGGCACATTATCTGATTTTAGGGGCCATTATGTTTGCCCTGGGTGTATTTGGTGTTTTTCTGAATCGCCGCAATCTTATTAGTCTGTTGATGTCCATCGAACTTATGCTGTTGTCGGTGAATATCAATTTCGTGGCATTTTCCATGTGGAACCCCGGTGCCAACGGCTTGCCCGAAACCTCAGGACAGATCTTCGTGTTCTTCATCCTGACGGTTGCCGCTGCCGAGGCGGCCATCGGGCTGGCTATCCTGGTCCTGCTGTTCCGCAAAATCAATTCCATTAACGTTGACGACGTTGGTCGTCTGAAAGGGTAAGGGGAATTTCAGCATGACACCAACATTCTCTAGTGCCTTTTTACTCCTGATCGCATTGGGCCCGCTTGCCGGCGCCATTATTACCGGTCTGTTTGGCACAGGATTCCTCGGGCGCTCGGTCAGTCGTAAAGGCTCGCACAGCTTAACGATTTTGCTTGTCGCCATTTCTTTCTTTGGCTCGCTTTATGTTCTGTATGAAGTGGCCATGAATGGTGCCTATTATGACCAGGCTATTTATACCTGGAGCCTGGTTGGCACCAAGGTATTTGAAATCGGCTTCTTAATAGACCCTTTAACCGCCCTCATGATGGTGGTGGTTACCTCGGTTTCATTAATGGTTCATATTTACACCATTGGTTATATGGTTGATGATCCGGGTTATCAGCGCTTCTTTTCCTACATCTCATTGTTTACGTTCTCAATGTTGATGCTGGTGATGGCCAATAACATGCTACAGCTGTTCTTTGGCTGGGAAGCAGTGGGTCTGGTTTCTTACCTGCTGATTGGTTTCTGGTTTACTCGCGATACCGCTATTTTCGCCAACATGAAAGCGTTCATCATGAACCGTGTGGGTGACTTCGGTTTTGTATTGGGTATTGGCCTGTTGTTTGCCTATACCGGCTCTATGAATTACGCCGAGATTTTTGCCCAGGCCGATTCCCTGGATACCCTGATTTTCCCGGGTACCGACTGGAAACTGATCACGGTTGCATGTATCTGTCTGTTCATTGGTGCCATGGGTAAATCTGCCCAGGTGCCTTTGCACTCATGGCTCCCTGATTCCATGGAAGGTCCTACCCCCATTTCCGCTCTTATTCACGCGGCAACCATGGTGACCGCCGGTATCTTTATGGTTGCCCGGTTCTCTCCCTTGTTTGAGCTGTCCTCAACCGCCTTGTCATTCATTATTGTGATTGGCAGTATCGGTGCGCTGTTCCTGGGTATTCTGGGTATCATCCAAACCGATATCAAGCGCGTAGTGGCTTACTCAACCCTGTCACAGCTGGGTTACATGACGGTGGCATTGGGTGCGTCAGCCTATCCGGTTGCCATTTTCCACTTAATGACACACGCCTTCTTTAAAGCGCTGTTGTTCCTGGGTGCGGGTTCAGTCATTATCGGTATGCATCATGACCAGGATATCCGTAACATGGGTGGCCTGCGTAAATACATGCCCATTACCTGGATTACTTTCCTGATTGGTACGCTATCGCTGGTCGGTACACCGTTCTTCTCCGGTTTCTATTCCAAAGAGCACGTGATTGAAGCCGCTGGTCTGGCCAATATCTGGGGTGCCAATTTTGCTTACTGGTCTACATTAATCGGTGTTTTTGTCACGTCGCTGTATTCATTCCGTCTTTATTTCCTGGTTTTCCACGGAAAAGAGCGTTTCAATACCAAGCCTGTTCATGGCAAGAAACACGATGACCATGGTCATCACGGTGGCGTGCCGCACGAGTCGCCCTGGGTGGTTACCTTGCCCCTGATCCTGCTGGCGGTTCCCTCTGTGGTCATTGGTGCGTGGGCAATTGATCCCTTGCTGTTCAAGGGCTTCTTTGGCAATTCAATTGTGGTATTGGCCGAACACCCTGCGATGGCAGAACTGGCCAGCACTTATCATGGCTGGGTTGCTTATGGCCTGCACGCTTTCCAAACGGCGCCGTTCTGGCTAATGATTGCCGGTCTGGTCACCGCATGGTACTGCTATATCGTTAATCCCAAGCTTCCTGCCAAACTGTATCAGGCATTTTCCGGTATCAACCGTATTCTGGAAAACAAATACTATGCAGACTGGTTTAATGAAAACGTGATTGCCCGTGCTGTTCGTGGGCTGGGTGGCGTTTTCTGGAAAGTTGGCGATAAAGGTATTATTGATGGCGCAATTATTGGTGGAAGTACAAGGCTGGTAGGCTGGATTGCCGCCGTCAGCCGCTACTTGCAGTCCGGTTATATCTATCACTACGCGTTTGCGATGATTGCCGGTGTGATTGCATTAATTACTTTATTTGTGCTGGTAAACTAAGATGGGCGAAATGACTACTACTATTCCTTGGCTTTCCTTGTCGATATTCGTGCCAATTGTTGCGGGTATACTGGTGTTGATATTCGGTCGAGATGACCGGGCCGACTATACTCGCAAGATGGCTCTGGTTGGCGCTATCGTCAGTTTTCTGGTAACCCTGCCCATTTACTTCGGGTTTGACTCCTCAACGGCCAATATGCAGTTCGTTGAGAACGTTTCCTGGATTGCGGCATTCAATTCGGCCTACCATTTGGGGGTTGATGGCATTTCCATCTGGTTTGTGCTGTTAACCGCCTTCATCACTATCATTGTGGTGCTGGCCGGCTGGGAAGTGATTACCACTCGTGTTGCTCAATACATGGCTGCTTTCCTGATTCTTTCAGGCTTGATGGTGGGTGTGTTTGTGGCACTCGACGGCTTGCTGTTCTACGTGTTCTTCGAGGCAACCCTGATCCCGATGTATATCATTATCGGTGTCTGGGGGGGGCCCAACCGCGTTTATGCCGCGTTCAAGTTCTTCCTGTATACCTTGCTGGGTTCACTGCTTACGCTTATTGCCTTTATCTATCTGTATACCGTTACCGGAACATTTGATATTGCCACCTGGCAGGCTACCCAACTGGGTTATACACCGCAGTTACTCATCTTTATTGCCCTGTTTGCGGCCTTTGCCGTGAAGGTGCCCATGTGGCCGGTACATACCTGGTTGCCCGATGCCCACGTTGAAGCCCCTACCGGTGGTTCTATCGTGCTGGCAGCCATCATGCTAAAACTGGGTGCTTATGGTTTCCTGCGTTTTTCACTGCCGATTGCCCCCGATGCCTCACAAAGCCTGTCTGGTATCATGATTGCCCTGTCCCTGATTGCGGTTATCTATATTGGCCTGGTAGCGATTGTCCAAGATGACATGAAAAAACTGGTGGCTTATTCATCGGTTGCTCACATGGGTTTTGTCACTTTGGGCTTTTTCATGTTCAATATCACCGGTCTTGAAGGCGCGGTGATGCAGATGATTTCCCACGGCTTTGTTTCGGGTGCCATGTTTTTGTGTATCGGCCTGCTGTATGACCGCGTGCATAGTCGCCAGATTTCCGATTACGGTGGCGTGGTCAATGTGATGCCCAAATTCGTTACTTTCTTCGTGCTGTTTTCCATGGCGAATGCCGGCTTGCCAGCCACCAGTGGTTTCATTGGCGAGTTCCTGGTTATTCTGGGTGCCGTTGAATACAACTTCTGGATTGGTCTGCTAACCGCAACCGCTCTGTTATGGGGTGCATCGTATTCCCTCTGGATGGTCAAACGTGTGGCTTATGGCGAAATCAAACATGACCATGTCCGTGAAATGAAAGACATCAATTGCCGTGAATTCCTGATTCTGGGCTTGCTGGCTATTTTTGTGCTGTACATGGGTATTCATCCGAAGCCCTTCACCGATGTGATGCACGTTTCTCTCCAACAATTGTTGGAGCATGTTGCAATTTCTAAACTGTAAGTCTGGACAATGATGGAAAATCAATTTAATTTTGCACTCGCCTTGCCGGAAATTACGTTAAGTATTCTGGCAACGTTGATCCTGCTGGTGGATGTGTTTATTCCTTCCAAAAACAGGTCACTTACCTATATGCTCTCGCTGGGCGCGTTGGTCATTGTCACTTTGGTGTCGATGTATCAGTGGAATGCCGGTGTGGCTGGCCATACTTTTTATGGTCATTACGTTACCGATCCGCTTGCTCATCTCATGAAAGTGGCCTCATACCTGGCGGTCATGGTAACCCTGATTTACAGTCGCCAGTATGTGATTGATCGTGGCATGGTCAAGGGCGGAGAGCTTTATTCTCTTACCCTGTTTGCGCTGGTTGGCCAAATGGTCATGATTTCCGCTTCCAGCATGCTTACCATTTATCTGGGTCTGGAGCTCATGTCACTGGCCCTGTATGCGCTGGTTGCGGTTCGTCGCGATTCGCTGGTGGCGGTTGAATCTGCCATGAAATACTTCGTGCTGGGTTCCCTGGCATCCGGTTTCATGCTGTATGGTATTTCTATGGTTTACGGTGCCACCGGTCATATCGACCTGGCCGGTGTTGCCGGGGCGGTCAAGGCCGGCAATGTCAGCTATATGGCCATGACACTGGGTACGGTGTTTGTGGTGTGCGGTCTGGCGTTCAAACTGGGTGCCGTTCCTTTCCACATGTGGCTTCCCGACGTTTACATGGGTGCGCCTACCGCGATTACCTTAACCATTGGTGCAGCGCCCAAGCTGGCAGCATTGGCCATTACACTTCGCTTCCTGATAGAAGGCCTGCATGGTTTGGCTGACAGCTGGCAGCAAATGTTGATGATTCTGGCCGTTCTGTCGCTGGCAATCGGTAACCTGACCGCCATTATGCAAACCAACTTCAAGCGCATGCTGGCTTATTCAACCATTTCACACGTTGGTTTTGTCCTGCTGGGCTTGATGTCGGGTGTAAATGCGGATGGTTCACTGGCTATTGGTGCCTACGGTTCAGCCCTGTTTTACATGCTTACTTATGTATTAACCACGCTGGCCAGTTTTGGTATTATCCTGCTGCTTAGCCGTCAGGGCTTCGAATGCGAAGAAATCAGTGACTTGAAAGGTCTTAACCGCCGCAGTCCCCTGATGGCGTTTGGGGTACTTGTCCTGATGTTCTCTTTGGCAGGTATACCGCCGCTGGTGGGCTTTTATGCAAAACTGGTTGTCTTGCAGGCTGCCATTGCCGCCGGTCATCTGTATCTGGCTATTGTTGCTATCCTGTTTTCATTAATTGGTGCCTATTATTACCTGCGCGTTGTCAAGGTCATGTACTTTGACGAACCGGCAGCCGATGCACCGGTTATTGGCAATCAGCTGACTTTCCGTAGTGGCGTCATGTCTGTAAACGGTCTGGTTATTATTCTGTTGGGTATTTTGCCAGGCGGTTTAATGACATTATGTGTACAGGTTATTGACGCATCACTGAAATTTTAGGGTTTTATAAATATGTTTCCTGCTTCTTCCATCTGGTTGCTGATTATTCTGGCTTTTGCCACAGCATTGCTTCCGTTCCTAACCGAAAGGGCGTTTGCATTTGTTCCCTGGAAGCAGCAGGGTGAACCTGATCGAAACGGCCTGTTTTATTTTCTGCGGGCGTTGTTAAGTTATCTGGTGGTTGGGGCAGGTTGTTATTTGCTGTCCCGGCCCGCATTAGATAGCCTTATGCAGGTGATCGCCGTGGTATTGATTGTGGCGGGTGTTTACTTTCCCGGCCAGGTCATGGCCAAAAGCCTTAAGGTAAAAACCTTTTTTAACCGCCTTATTGAAGTGACGGTGTTTTTCTTTGTGGTGGCTGCGGTGGGTTTTGCACTTGAGGCTTACTATACCAACCCGATTGCCCAAGGTTGGGAGTTT
>JAVESC010000201.1:0-2640 GCA_034006805.1 Advenella sp. | reverse complement strand
GCAAGGCGCCGCCCTTAATCCCTGGACCCGTCAATTATGGACGCATGAACACGGCCCGCGTGGTGGTGATGAAATCAATATTCCCGAGCCTGGCAAAAACTACGGCTGGCCGATTATTACCCATGGCATCAATTATTCGGGCACCCCTATTCCTGAAGCCGCCGGCACCCATGCCAGGGGAATGGAACAACCCGTGTATTATTGGAAAGTATCCCCGGCCATCAGTGGCATGGCCTTTTATGACAGCAATACATTTCCCGAATGGAAAAACTCGCTTTTTATTGGCGCACTGGCTGGGGAGCGGCTGATCCGTTTAAACGTAAACGGCAATAAAATCACCGGTGAAGAAAACCTGCTGCAGGCGCGCAATGAACGCATTCGCGATGTCCGTATTGGCCCAGACGGTTATGTTTATGTATTAACCGACGCCAGCCGGGGAAAATTGCTGAAAATTTCCCCTTAAATTACAGAGAATAACGTTTTTCCCACGAAGCGGGCTGCCTGAATGATGTCCTATCCACCGCAGATACCCCCGTTAACTGCAGATATTCCTTTTTCAGGATATGGCCGTTTTCCATATGCACCCGCTGATAAACCGGCAAGTCAATATCGCGATCATCGCTTAACAAGATCACGTTGCGGTGTTGGCTTAATTCATTCAGAGCGTCATAAACGGCAGGGTGAGCATCTGCCGGTAACTCGTACAGAATGACAATCGGTGAATTCTTTAAAAAAGCACGGGCAATGCCAATACAATACAATTCGTCTTTAGACAGGGAGGGTACGGCAAGGCACATAGATGTCTTGTAACCATTTCTGAAACCCTTGATAAAGCGGTCACATTGTGCGGCAGCGGCAGCCTGCTGAACCTCGCTATCTGACGCTTCCGGACGGGCCGAACGAATATTGTTCAATATGCTGTCATTAAATAAAAACACATTGCCGTGCACCATACAAACTAGGGTTTCCAGCACACTGGCTGGCAAATCACAAATATCCATGCCGCCAATCCGAATGGTACCGGCAAAGTTTTTTGTGTATCCCATTAAAAGACGCAGCAACGTCGCTTTACCGCAACCGACAGGCCCAACCAGGCTGGTAATGGTATTTGGTGGCAGTGACAGGTTAATGTCGTATACAGCGGCATGTGTACTGCCTTCATAACGGAAGGCGACCTGTTCAAAGGTAATGTCATAATTGACAGGCAACATGCTTTCACTGCCTGTTTCAACCGGTTCTTCATTTTTCCTGACACAAAACCCGCATGCCTTGCAACACCCCGCCTTTAATGCGGCCGAGCAGACAACAGGCAAGATACGCAGGGTATTCAGGGAGGTACGTAACGTGTGTGCAAGTTTTTCCATAATTCCGGCAAATACATTTAAATAAGAATGGTTCTTATTATCATATAAAGCCGGGATTAAAGAAAGCAAATCTTTTTGCCGTAATTGAAAACTGCCTGTTTAACAGGCAGTTTTGCTTTCTTTATGAAGACAAGTTATTAATACAGAACCCTTGTCTTAATGGTTCCTTCAACCTTCCTGAGCTGTGCAATGGCTTTGTCGGCATCCACATTTTCCACATCCAGCACTACATAACCAATTTCAGGGTCGGTCTGCAAGTACTGTCCAACAATATTCACACCATCTTTCATGAACAGGTTGTTGATCGCTGTCAGTACCCCCGGGCGGTTAGCATGAATATGCAGAAAGCGGCGGGCATTTTTGTTTTCCGGCAAAGACACTTCAGGGAAGTTAACCGCAGAAAGGGAAGAGCCATTATCTGAATATTTAACCAGCTTGCTGGCCACTTCAATCCCGATGTTTTCCTGTGCTTCGCTGGTTGAACCACCAATATGAGGCGTCAGAATCACATTATCGAATTTACGCAATGGTGAAACGAACTCTTCATTGTTAGACTTGGGCTCTACCGGGAAAACATCAATAGCAGCGCCGGCCAGGCGTTCTTCTTCCAAGGCGGTAGCCAGGGCATCAATATCCACCACCGTGCCCCGTGATGCATTAATCAAATGAGCACCCTTTTTCATCTGGGCGATCCTTTCGGCACTCATCAGGTTTTTGGTGGAGGCGTTTTCAGGCACGTGCAGCGTTACAATATCACTGATATTAAGCAGCTCAGTCAGGGTCTTGACAGGTTTGGCATTACCCAACGGCAACTTGGCTTCAATATCATAATAATAAATTTCCATACCCAGGGCTTCAGCCAGCACGCTTAGCTGCGAACCAATATGGCCGTAACCAATAATGCCCAGTTTCTTGCTCCTTACTTCATGGCTGCCAACGGCAGATTTTTTCCACTCACCACGATGAACTTCGGCATTGGCGGCCGGAATCCGACGCATCAGCAGTATCATTTCAGCCAGCACCAGTTCAGCCACAGAACGGGTATTGGAAAAAGGCGCATTAAACACGGGAATACCCCGTTTTTTGGCAGCAGACAAATCAACCTGGTTGGTGCCTATACAAAAGCATCCAACTGCAATCAGTTTCTTGGCCGCAGCAAATACCTCTTCGGTCAATTGTGTACGCGAACGGATACCCACAAAATGCGCATCGGCAATCGCTTCTTTCAGTTGATCGCTATCCAGTGCTTTTTTCTGGTAATCAATTTGCGTATAAC
>JAVESC010000200.1:0-2658 GCA_034006805.1 Advenella sp. | reverse complement strand
CGTTTTCAAAGAAGTTTTTGTAGGCCCGTTCCAGATCCTTCAATGCCTGTTGCAAAGCCTGGCTGGGGGTGTTATTCAACCAATGGGTTTCCGGTTGTTTTTTCCAGGCAGTCAGCGCCTTGCACAGCTCAGCATAACCCAGTTTCTTTTCACCCGCTTTATACCGTTCCTGCTGCAAGTGCAATGCCTGGTTATACACATACCGACAGGAACCGGCAAAGCTGCGCATGGCGTGCTGCTGTTGGCCATTGGGCATCAGTTCGAATCGGTAGGCTTGAAGGCGTTGCATAGGGTTAGTATAGTTGAAACAGAAAAGAGTGCAAGAAAAGGGTGTCCTTCGGAGCCCGTGCTATCCAACCCCACCATGAATGATGGGGCTTTCCGCACTTAGTGGGTAACACCTTAGATTTCACTAGGTGTTACGCCTAAAGCCTTTATCCATGCGGCTGTAACACCCGTAACACCTGTAACACCTGTAACACCTGTAACACCTGTAACACCAAAAAAATAGGGTTGGGGTATTTTTTATATTTTTTCAAGGAAATTAGGAGCCTCACCACACCTAAGCTTTTATCCAGTGTACCCCATGGTGTATACCTCAACCCAACAGACATAAAAAAAGGACTTCCCGTTTTCACGTAAGTCCTTGATTTAATTGGTCGGAACGGAAGGATTCGAACCTTCGACCCCTTGCACCCCATGCAAGTGCGCTACCAGGCTGCGCTACGCCCCGACGTTACTTATTTGCCTGTTCACACATAGCTGTGTAAGTAAGAATAAAACTATAGCATAACTCTAAAACAAAATGCAAGCCTCTGCCTTTTATTTTTTCAACTATATTTTCCATTTCCAAGCATTCTTGCTTGACAATTTGCGACCGAAAATATTTCCGGTTCCGTCTTCATCTCCCCAAAACAGCAATGATCATTTCATAAGCAGTTGACAAAAATTCCCTGTCAGATCAAGACTTAAGGTAGTTGCTAATTTCTTATACGCAAGGTTATCCACAGTTAAAGTGGATAAAAATGCCCCCATATCCATATCCAAAACCGGCTCATTTCCAAAATAAAATAAAAAACAAGATTTTTTTGATTTTATTCAAGGCATAAAGTTACCTGCAAACCACTCTTTTTTGTATGAAAAAACACACACTTTCCTTTTTCTCTTAAGCTGCATCAACAATATCCCAGTAAATTACTCAAGTAACCACAAACCAATTATGGTTCCTGCCCTTGCGGGAAAAAGTCGTCTTTATAATTAAATCATGGCGCAATACTTTCCCTGTACCACCCGCTACATTGCACCAGCCATCCTCTTATTCACACTTACTTATTTACTTTATTTCAACTATCATGACCCAAGACGCTTCTTTACCCATGTTTGACCAACATGTTTACCCATTCGATGCACGTGGCGTTTCCAAACGCTTTCGCCACGCGGCTATTTTCGGTGCCTTGTCTGCCCTGCACCCAGGTGAGACAATGCGTTTTTGCAATGATCACGATCCCTTGCCCTTATTGGCGCAAATAGAGGCGCATTTTGGTAACCAGGTTGCCATTGCCTACGTTGCCCGTGAACCTGGCGAGATCGTGATTGACTTCCAGATACAAGGCTAATTTTTTAATCACTCATGACAACACCCACCCAGGAAAACCGCTACCCCACCTCATTAACCGTTGAAGACTTCAAAAGCAACCTGGCTGCAGTCAGGCAAAAAATTGCCACTGCCTGCCATCGCGCTGGTCGGGATGCCAATACTGTGCGCCTGTTACCCGTTAGCAAAACGGTAGACAAGGCCCGCATTCAGCTGGCCTATGAGGCAGGATGCCGTTTTCTGGGTGAAAACAAGGTGCAAGAAGCTTTTGACAAATGGCAGTCCCTGCCAGAGCTGGCTGATTTACAATGGTCGGTGATTGGCCACCTGCAAACCAACAAGGCCAAATTTGTGGCCAAGTTCGCCGCCGAATTCCAGGCACTGGATAGCCCCAGGCTTGCCCAGGCTCTTGAGCGCAGATTACAGGCCGAAGGCCGCTCATTAAATGTGTTTATACAGGTCAATACCTCGGGTGAAGCCAGTAAATATGGTCTTCCTCCTGAAGAAACCGCTTCTTTCATTCAATCCCTGGCTAATTTTGATTGCCTGAAAGTCAAAGGATTCATGACACTTGCCTGCCTGTCAGACAATGAGCAGCGGGTACGCGGCTGCTTCCGCCTGCTACGCGATCTGCGTGACCGCTTGCAGCAAGATGCCCCCGCCAATGTGCAGCTGCACGAACTCTCCATGGGTATGTCGGGCGATTATGAAATGGCGGTGGAAGAAGGCGCCACGGTGGTGCGTGTTGGTCAGGCCATTTTTGGTGCGCGTGCCCTGCCCGACAGCTATTATTGGCCCACGCAGCCATAAATGGGTTCAACTTCCCCCGGCACGAATAACAGAACGCTTTATTTGTAAACTCAAAAAGGAAGTACCATGAAAAAAATCCATCATTTTGAACCCACGATCATCAAGCAATTTCTGCTCACATCAGCCATTGCTTTCGGGCTATATGCCGGTATACAAAATATGGTGCAAGCCCAGGTACAACCTCAAACCTATAACCAGACAACCCAATATATTACGGGCGGTTTTGGCAATAGCGAACAAAACGAAATGAACTA
>JAVESC010000199.1:0-2678 GCA_034006805.1 Advenella sp. | reverse complement strand
CGGTGCCGCCGGTTCCATGGGCGCCAATGAAATGGTTAACACCAAGCCCGATGGCTATAAACTGGCGTTGACCCCAGTGGGTATTTTCCGCCAGCCCTATTTGCAGGCAACCCGTTACGACCCCATTAAAGATTTAAGTTATATTGCCGCTTTTGCCGCCTATGACTTTGCGATTGGGGTAGATGCCAACTCTTCCTATAAAACACTGGATGACCTGCTGAAATATGCCAAAGAAAATCCGGGTGAACTAACGATTAGTTCACCTGGACGTTATTCTGGTAATCATGTAGGCATTGTTGAGCTGGCCAGGGCTGCCGATGTAGAAGTAACCCATATTCCTTACAAATCAGACTCCGAGGCCATTGGTGCCTTGATGGGGGGACATTTACAAGCAGTGATGTCTACCAACGTGATCATTCCATTCATGGAGTCTGGCAAGGTGCGTGTTTTGGCAGTCGCCGCCGAAAAACGTCCTGAAGCCTATGCGGATATTCCTACCATTACTGAAGCCGGTTACCCTGTTATAGTGCCTTCACCGTTAGGTATTGCCGGTCCTAAAGGCTTGCCACAGGAAATTGTAGAAAAGCTTGACCTGGCGGTGAAAGCGGCCATGGAAGACCCCAGTTTCCTTAAAGTGATTAAAGATTACGGCGTAAGAACCTATTACATGGATAACAAGGCCTATACCCAGTTTGCGATTGATAACTTCGAGAACGAAAAAGACGTGATTGAAAGAATGGGCGATGAATAATTAATTAAGTCATCATGCAAAAAAGTCCAGCTAATTGGCTGGACTTTAAAAATAAAACCCGAGAAACCGGTCCTTAATACCGGGTTCTCGGGTTTTTTAATGATAACTGGCTATTTGCCAGTCTGCACAACCACATGCCGAGTGCTTCGCAGGCGGTTGTTCAGCTAGCAAAAATCAGGCAAAAACGCGGAAACGTTCTTCGTCATCCATATATGCTTTTTCACCGGCGGGGGCTTCAATGCTGCCAAAAGGCATTTGGGCACGCAGTTTCCAGTTGGCGGGCAGGTTCCAGCGGGCAAGGGTTTGCTCGTCAATGATGGGGTTGTAGTGCTGTAATGAAGCGCCAATGTCGTGGTCTGCCAAAGCCAGCCATACCGCGTGCTGGGCAATGCCAGAAGCCTGTTCGGACCAGACCGGGAAGTTGTCTGCATAAGCGGCAAATTTTTCTTGCAGGCCTTTGACGACGTTTTGGTCTTCAAAGAACAGAACGGTACCGTGACCGGCCTTGAAACTGTTGATTTTGGCTTCGGTGGCAGCGAAAGCATCGGCCGGCACAATAGCGCGCAGGGTGTTTTCAACAATTTCCCAGAAAGCAACGTGCTCGCCATTGAACAGGATAACGGCACGTGAGCTTTGTGAGTTGAAGGAAGAAGGCGAGTTGCGGACAGCTTCCTTGATAATGGATTCAATGGTGGTGTTGTCTGTTGCTACGTTACGGCCCAGTGCATAGATGCTGCGGCGTGATTTCAATTTATCTAAAAAACTCATGTCTAACCCTTTTAAAAAAATAATTATATCGTTCCTGTTCATTTTTGCTTTGCCATTCGGAACCTGATATGGCATTAAACTTCTCATGACTGCCGCGATTCTGCGTTTAATGGGCTGTCATGTCAAATAATAGGACTTCGGCATTATTGGCTTGCTGAATCTGAATAAGCGGTTCGGTAGTCAGCTTGAGTGCGTCACCCGCCAGCAGAGCCTGGCCATTAATGGTAATACTACCCTTGATAACATGAATATAGGCGATGCGGTCATTGGATAGGGTATATTCGGGTGCCTGCTGGCCGTTGAAAATGCCGGCATACAGCCTGGCATCCTGGTGAATGCGCACAGAGCCTTGCTCACCGGTTTCAGAGGCAATCAGGCACCACTTGTCCTGTTTGTCCTCATCGTTAAAAACGGCTTCTTCATAGCTGGGCTCAATATTTTTCTGGTTGGGATAAAGCCAGATTTGCAGAAAATGGGATTCATCAGTGGCAGAAGGGTTGAACTCGCTATGCAAGACACCCGTTCCGGCGCTCATGCGCTGAACCTGGCCACGACGCAAAACAGAACCATTGCCCATGTTGTCTTTGTGTTCAAGCGAACCCGACAGCACATAACTGACAATTTCCATGTTTTCATGGCCGTGGGTACCAAATCCCTGTCCGGGTTCTACCTTGTCTTCGTTAATAACCCGCAGCGGGCCAAAACCCATTTGTTTGGGGTTGTAGTAGCTGCCAAATGAAAATGAGTGATGGCTATCCAACCAGCCGTGCTGGACGTGCCCTCGTTCATGACTTCTGGTAATAGATAACATGTCATATTCCTTTCATATAAGAACAGATTATTTGAAAGCATGTATTTCTTATAAAATCTGTTTAAATTCAATATGTAGCTATTATCTTATATTTCATTCCGTTTGAAAAACGGAATGTTTTGTGGCATATCATCAAAATATTTGAATATAATAGTCTGATTAACGATTAACGATTAACGATCAACGATCAACGATCAACGATCAACGATCAACGATCAACGATCAACGATCAACGATCAACGATCAACAATCAACAATCAACAATCAACGGCCTGGCGGCCTGTTGTATGAAATGAAGGAAAGGATTTTTTATGTTCAAAATCAGTCTGGATGCGTTGTATTTGCTGG
>JAVESC010000198.1:0-2681 GCA_034006805.1 Advenella sp. | reverse complement strand
GCCAGCTACCCGACTGGGAAACCCTGCCCTATGACGGCTTTTCGCCGCACCAGGACCTTATTTCAGAACGCCTGAAAACCCTGCATGCCCTCATGCTTGAAGAGGTGGACATTCTTACCGTACCCGTTACCACGGCACTGTACCGGCTGCCCCCACCCTCATTTCTGGCCGCCTATTCCTTTTCTTTCAAAAAAGGCGACCGCGTTAATGAAGCCGCCCTGCGTGAGCAGCTCATGCTGGCCAACTACAGCCATGTTACCCAGGTCACGGCTGCCGGCGAGTTCTGCATCCGGGGCAGCCTGATAGACCTCTTCCCCATGGGCTCGGTGCTGCCCTACCGGATAGACCTCTTCGACGACGAAATAGACTCCATCCGCAGCTTTGATATTGACACCCAGCGCAGCCTGTACCCGGTGAATGAAGTCCAGCTGTTGCCCGGCCGTGAATTTCCCATGGACGAAGCCGCCCGCACCCAGTTTCGCTCGCGCTTTCGTGAAATATTTGAAGGCGACCCGTCCCGCTGCCTACCCTATAAAGACGTGGGTAACGGCATTGCCTTTGCAGGCATAGAATACTACCTGCCACTTTTCTTTGATGAAACCGCCACCCTCTTCAATTACTTGAAGCCTGAAACCATCACGGTAACCCTGGGTGACCTGGAAGACACCATTACGCGTTTTCACAACGATACCAGCAGCCGTTACAACTTCATCAAATCAGATCGCGAACGGCCAGTCCTGCCACCCGAACAACTGTTCCTGTCGCGCGACCAAATTTACCAACAGTTCAAAAATTTTGCCCGCCTTAACCTGGACAGCAAACAGGCTTCAGAAGACATCACCGCGGCACCCGATGTGGCAGTTGCCCGCCGTGCCGAGCACCCCTTTGCCAAACTGCAGGAAATGGTGTCCAGCGGGCAGCATAAAATCCTGCTTTGCGCCGATTCGGCCGGCCGTCGTGAAACCCTGCTACAAATGCTGCAGGAACACAAGCTGGCACCCGACACAAGCCAGGAAACCATTCACGAATTTATAGCCTCTGATACCAGCTTTGGCATGGTGGTGGCCCCCATCAATACCGGTTTTCTGGTTAAGCACCTTAACTTTGCCCTGCTGACTGAAAACGACCTGTATCCCGGCACGGCCACTTACACCCAGCGCCGGCGCCGGCAACAAGAACGCAGCAGCGATGTTGACGCCATGGTACGCGACCTGTCCGAGCTGCGCGAAGGTGACCCGGTGGTCCATGTCCAGTACGGTATTGGCCGCTATCATGGCCTGGTCAATATGGACTTGGGCGAAGGCAATGTAGAACTGCTGCATCTGGAATACGCCAACAAAAGCACCCTGTACGTGCCCGTTTCACAATTGCACGTTATTGCCCGCTATAGCGGTGCCGACCCCGAACAGGCCCCCCTGCACCAGCTGGGTTCGGGCCAATGGGACAAAGCCCGCAAAAAAGCCGCCAAACAAATTCGCGATGCGGCTGCCGAACTGCTTAACCTGTATGCCCTGCGGGCCGCACGCCAGGGTTATTCTTTCAAGCTGCCCTTTAGCGACTACCAAAGCTTTGTGGAAGGCTTTGGTTTTGAAGAAACCGCCGACCAGGCCACTGCCATTGAAGCCGTTCTTAATGACATGACCTCGGGCAAACCCATGGACCGGCTGGTATGTGGTGACGTGGGCTTTGGCAAAACCGAAGTGGCCCTGCGCGCCGCTTTCCTAAGCGTGGCCAATGGCAAACAGGTGGCCTTGCTGTGCCCCACCACCCTGCTGGCCGAACAGCACGCCCAAACCTTTGCCGACCGTTTTGCCGACTGGCCTGTTAACGTGGCCGAGCTATCCCGCTTCAGGTCTGGCAAAGAAGTGTCCGCCACCATCGAAGGCATAGCCAAGGGTACGGTAGACATCGTGATAGGTACCCACAAAATACTGTCCAAAGACGTCCAGTTCAAGCAACTGGGCCTGGTGATTATTGATGAAGAACACCGCTTTGGCGTACGCCAGAAAGAAGCCCTGAAGGCACTGCGGGCCGAGGTTGATATTCTTACCCTAACCGCCACCCCCATTCCCCGCACGCTGGGCCTATCGCTGGAAGGCATTCGCGACTTTTCAGTGATTGCCACCGCACCGCAAAAACGGCTGGCCATCAAAACCTTTGTGCGCCGAGAAGACGGCAGCACCATCCGCGAAGCCGTGCTGCGCGAACTCAAGCGTGGTGGGCAGGTTTACTTCCTGCATAATGAAGTGGAAACCATCAACAACCGCAAGGCGCGCCTGCAGGAACTCATACCCGAAGCCCGCATTGCCGTGGCCCATGGCCAAATGCCCGAGCGCGAACTGGAAGAAGTCATGAAAGGCTTTTACCAGCAGCGCTTCAATGTGCTGCTGTGCACCACCATTATTGAAACCGGCATTGACGTGCCCAGTGCCAACACGATTATTATCCATCGTGCCGACCGTCTGGGCCTGGCCCAGCTGCATCAATTGCGCGGCCGGGTTGGGCGCTCGCACCACCAGGCCTACGCCTACCTGCTCACCCCGGGTGAAGACGCCATTACCAACAATGCCAAAAAACGCCTTGAAGCGATCCAGTCCATGGAAGAACTGGGTTCGGGCTTTTTCCTGGCCATGCACGACCTTGAAATTCGGGGCACCGGTGAAGTGCTGGGTGAATCGCAA
>JAVESC010000058.1:0-18277 GCA_034006805.1 Advenella sp. | reverse complement strand
GTGGCTCTATTTCCCGTTCGGTTTGAATCGACACGAACCATTTGCCGCCCGACTGGCTCACGGTGGCGTTGCGCACCTCGCCCAGCACCTTGCGGCTGTTGCGATAGCGCAGCCAACCGAGTTTGGGCAAGAAAATGCGGCTGTTGTCCTGATCGAGATTGATCTGTTTCGGCTCGGGATAGCGAAAGCGGTCGCCGCTGCCTTTTCGCTTGAAACGCGGGAAGTTGGCGCGTTTGGCAAAATAGTTCTTGTAGGCTTTTTCCAAGTCCTTCAAGGCATGTTGCAATGCCTGTGACGGCGCCTCCTTGAGCCATTCTTGGCCGGTCTCGCGTTTCCAGATTGGGAGGTTGGCCGCCATCGGCACATAACCAATGAACTTGTTGCCGGCCTCGCGGTTCTCTTTTTGCATCGCCAGCGCCTTGTTATAGACGAACCGGCACGAACCAGCAAAACAGCGCATGGCGCGCTGCTGTTCGCCGTTTGGCATCAATTCAAATTTAAAGGCTTGAAGTCGTTGCATGAATCAATCATACTCTGGACTATGAGCGATGACAACAACGGGAAGGACGGCTTCACCCTCCGCGCTTACATCCCCTCCCTGAACGACGGGGTTTTACGCGCAAATCCGATAAAACCAACGATAAAAACCAGACCAACAGGTAATGCCCACAGCGCCTGTTTCAGGAGACGAGGTTTATGAACCAGAAAAAAAACTGTTTAACCTGCAGCCACTGGCCCGTTTTGCGGGTTTTGCGGTAGCGGGCGTACCGCCTGAAATCATGGGTATCGGGCCCATTGCAGCCATTCCCAAAGTATTGAAGCAAAACGGTATTAGGCAGGAAGATATTGACTGGATAGAACTGAATGAAGCCTTTGCCGCGCAGTCACTGGCAGTGATTCGGGAACTGGGGCTGGATATGGGCAAAGTTAACCCGCTGGGCGGTGCCATTGCCCTGGGTCACCCGCTTGGGGCAACCGGGGCCATTCGTACTGCAACAATTGTGCATGGGCTGCAAAGGACGCAGCAGAAATGGGGTATGGTGACAATGTGCATTGGCACGGGCATGGGGGCTGCAGGCTTTTTTGAGCGGGTTTATTTTATCAGTACCAAAATCTTCCGTGATCGTGGCATGGGGCCAACAATTATTGTTTCCCCTTTACTGGCCTTAATGCGCAATCAGATTGAATCGGCCGAGCGTTTGGGAATCGTGGCAGAAACCATGAATTCCACCAATCAAAATGATTGGCAAGAAGTTACCCAACGAATTCTGAATAATCAAATTGATTGCTTATTGATTTCCCCTGAACGGTTGGCAAATGACAGTTTTATTGAAACCGTGTTGTCACCGATTGCTGACCGTATCGCCTTAATGGTCATTGATGAAGCGCACTGCATTTCTGACTGGGGGCATGATTTTCGCCCGGACTACCGTCGTATTGTTAATATTTTGCGCCAGTTGCCCGCCAATACCCCGGTACTGGGTACCACAGCGACCGCCAACAACCGGGTGGTAGAAGATATTCAAACCCAGCTTGGTGATATTCAAATTCATCGTGGCCCATTGATACGTAAAAGCCTTGCCTTGCAAACCATGGTTCTGCCTGATCAGGCATCCCGTTTGGCCTGGTTGGCGCAAGTAATTCCGCAACAGCCTGGCACTGGCATTGTTTACACCTTAACGGTGCGTGACGCCGAGCAAGTGGCCCAGTGGTTAAGTGATAATGGCATTAATGCCAAAGCTTACCACGGTAGCGTTGAGACTGATGGTTTTGAAAACAGTAACGCTTACCGTCAGCATCTGGAGGCATTGTTGCTTGGTAATCAGTTAAAGGTTTTGGTGGCAACCACCGCCTTGGGCATGGGTTACGACAAGCCTGATTTAAGCTTTGTAATTCATTATCAGGCACCGGGCTCTATCGTTGCTTATTACCAACAGGTTGGCCGTGCAGGCCGTGGTATTGATCATGCTGTGGGCGTGTTAATGTCAGGTGTGGAAGATCAGGATATCCATGAGTTTTTTCGTGATTCCGCTTTTCCATCCGAGGCACAGGTTAATGAAATTTTGCAGGTGCTTGAACAAAGCGATGGTTTAACCCTTCGCGGCATTGAAGCGCAAACCAACCTGCGTTATGGACAAATTGAAAAAGTCTTAAAGCTGCTGAGCGTGGAAAACCCTGCGCCTGTCATTAAAGACGGTAGCCGTTGGGTAAGGACACCCATTCACTACCAAATGGATCATGCCCGTATAACCCATTTAACTGGCCAGCGTATTCAGGAATGGCAGGAGGTTCAGGCCTATCTGGAAGAGTCTGGTTGTAAAATGACTTTTCTGCGTCGCGCACTGGATGACATTGACCCAAGCCCCTGCGGCAAATGTTCTTCATGCCTTGGCCAGCCCGTTATCAATACATTAGTTGACCCTGTTCTGGCACATCGTGCGGCTACCTTTCTTAAACATGCCGAAATGGTAATTTCTCCAAAAGTACAAGTTGCTGCCAATGCGTTTCCGGAGTACGGATTTCGTAGAAACTTGCCACAAAATCTTAGAGCTCAGGAAGGCCGTGTTTTATCCCGCTGGGGTGATGCCGGTTGGGGACGTATGGTTGCCAATAATAAACACGTGGGGCGTTTTTCTGATGAGCTCGTTGAAGCCATGGCCGAAATGATTCAAGAACGCTGGCAGCCCAATCCTGCCCCGCAGTGGGTGTGTTGTGTTCCGTCGCGTAACCATCCTGAACTGGTGCCGGATTTTGCTTGTCGTCTTGCTACACGGTTGGGCTTGCCATTTGTGGATGCTGTCAGCAAAGTTAAAGATAACCAGCCGCAAAAAGGCCAACAAAATCGTTTTCATCAATGCCGGAATCTGGATGGCGTGTTTGAAGTAACTCAGCTTTATCCGCAACCGGTGCTGTTGGTGGATGACATTGTAGATTCTGGTTGGACGCTGACGGTTATCGCTGCCCTCTTGCAGCAAGAAGGCAGCGGTATAGTGTATCCTGTTGCGCTTGCTTCTTCTTCGGTAAAAGACTCATGAATGTATCCAGCTTATTATCACCTATGGCGCAGGCAACGCTGCTGTTAACCAGTTACTTTTCAAAGGCCGGTAACACAACCGTCAAGCCGCTGACAAATACGGAATGGGGACGGTTTGCTTTGTGGCTAAAAGAAAAATCCGCCACACCTGCCGATTTGTTGCTTACCAACCCCCAAACCTTATTGAATGGCTGGCACGATACACGTATCAGTGCTGAGCGAATTACTGAATTGCTGAATCGTGGCCATAGCTTGGCACTTGCCATGGAAAAATGGCAACGGGCTGGCCTTTGGGTGGTTACCCGCTCCGATCCCGAGTATCCAAAACGCTTGAAACTAAGGCTGAAAACAGATTCACCTCCTGTGTTGTTTGGTTGTGGTAACAAGGCCTTGTTAAATGCAGGTGGCCTGGCGGTTATTGGCTCACGCAATGCCAATGAGGCTGATTTGGCTTTTACCGGGCAAGTGGGTGCAAAAGCGGCGTCAGAAAATATTGCGATTGTCTCCGGTGGTGCACGCGGTGTCGATGAGACAGCGATGCTGGGTGCCATGCAGCAAGGCGGTATTGTTATCGGTGTGATGGCCGATAGTCTGCTAAAGGCGGCAACCAGCAGTAAATGGCGCAAAGGCTTAATGGATGGCCATGCCGTGTTGGTGTCGCCTTTTTACCCCGAAGCGGGGTTCAATGTGGGTAATGCCATGGCTCGCAATAAATATATCTACTGCCTGGCAGACAGTTCTCTGGTTATTCACGCTGGCAAAACAGGTGGCACACTTAATGGCGCAGAAGAAAACCTGAAAAAGGCATGGGTGCCGCTGTGGGTTAAGCAAACATCAGACAAAGATGCAGCCAATGCAGATTTGGTTACCAAAGGCGGCCATTGGCTGGAGGCTGATATTCAGGCTTTAAAAATTGTTGATTTAATGAAAAATGAAGAGTTTTATGCGAGCCCAGTAAAGGAAGAACAAATTGATTTGTTTTCCGGGCCCATACAGCCTGAATTGTTTGCCGCGCCAGAATCAAACCCTGAACCAACGTTTGAATCAGAGCAATACGCTTTCAAAGAAGATAATGAGAATATTATTTGCAATGCAAAAACAGAAATTGGTATTGATTCAATACCGTTGATAGAGAACGAAGCAGCACCTTCAGGTGGCGTCGATTTTTACCAGCTGTTCACTGGCGAGCTTCAGCGCCTGGCTAAGGAACCAGTTACTGTTGATGCATTGATTGAGAATACGCAACTTCACAAGTCACAGTTAAATGATTGGTTGAAGCGTGCCGAGGAAGACGGCATGGTGAAAAAACTGAATCGCCCTGTGCGTTATCAAGTTATCAAATAAATATTAAAGAGCAATAGAAGCTTTGCTCTTGTCGCTTCTAATCTCAATCCTCAAAATACCCCCCACCCACAATCTTCCGCACCACATCAGAACTAAACCCCCGGGACAGCAAAAAACGCATTTGCCGGGCGTATTCCTGGGGGGTTTCATACTTCACGCCCCGGAACTTCTTGAACCATACTTCATAGGCCCTTTGCTGCTCGGTTTGTTGCAGTTCTTCTTTAAGCTCGACCATTTCTTCGGCATCCAGCTTGTGCTGTTTCAATTCCTGAATAATTTTTGCGGCACCCCATTTGGCTGATTTCTGGTGGGCGAATGCCTGGGTGAAGCGCTGGTTGGATTGCCAGTTTTCTTTTTTTAAACGGGCCAGAACCTGTTCCAGCTCTTCTTCTGATTCTGCATGGGCTTGCAGTTTGCGGCTTAGTTCTATTTCTGAATATTCCCGGCGGGACAGTAAATTGATGGCCCTTGCCAGTAAAGATATACCTGTTTTTTTATTGGCGGCTTTGCGGGCATTTTTTGCTTTTTGTAAATCAGAGGTTCGAACAATTTCCTGGCTGTTGTCTTGTGAGGGCTGGCCAGCCTTGCGGGTAAACGACCCCCTACCCAGGGAAGAAGCGCCTGAACGCCCTGCCCTGACTGGGCTGGATGCTGCAGGCACAGGCGATGATTTTGAAACACGAACCGTTTCAAAATCATCATTGTCATCATCTGAATTATTAAAATAATAGCGATTCATTTGATATGCATTCCCACGCCGTGAACTGACCCCCTAAAGTTGGACAGTTCACGGGAGCATGGGAACGAGAGCCTATGTTAGGCTTCGGCTTCATCGCTGGTAGGTGCAACGGTTTGTGCCTGGGCAATAATGCCCATATTTTCACGAACCCGGTTTTCAATTTCAAAGGCCATGTCTGCGTGTTCTTTAAGATACTCGCGAACATTATCTTTACCCTGCCCTATTTTATTGCCATTGTAGCTGTACCAGGCACCGGCTTTGTCTACAATGCCTGCCTGAACGCCCAGATCGATAATTTCGCCCTGACGGGAAATACCGGCACCGTACATGATGTCGAATTCGGCCTGCTTAAAGGGAGGAGCAACCTTGTTTTTAACCACTTTAACCCGGGTTTCGTTACCGATGATTTCATCTCCTTTTTTGATGGAGCCGATACGGCGGATATCCAGGCGGACGGATGCGTAAAACTTAAGGGCATTACCGCCCGTTGTAGTTTCGGGGCTACCAAACATGACACCGATTTTCATGCGGATCTGGTTAATGAAAATAACCATGCAATTGGTTCGTTTGATAGAGGCCGTTAACTTGCGTAGTGCCTGGCTCATTAAACGGGCTTGAAGGCCTGGCAAACTGTCGCCCATGTCGCCTTCAATCTCGGCACGGGGGGTTAAGGCTGCCACCGAGTCGATAACGATTAAATCTACCGAGCCGGAACGAACCAGGGCATCGGTAATTTCAAGGGCCTGCTCGCCGGTATCGGGCTGGGAAATAAGCAAATCGCTTAAGTTGACCCCCAATTTGGACGCATACTGGACATCAAGGGCGTGTTCTGCGTCGACAAAGGCGCAGGTGCCGCCAATTTTTTGCATTTCTGCAATGACCTGCAGGGTAAGCGTTGTTTTACCGGAAGATTCAGGGCCGTAAACCTCAATAACCCGACCCCGTGGCAAACCACCCACACCCAGTGCGATGTCCAGGCCCAGCGAACCGGTGGAAACCACTTTAATGTCATGCGCGACCTCGTTGTCGCCATAACGCATGACGGAGCCTTTGCCAAATTGTTTTTCTATTTGGGACAAGGCGGCTGCCAGGGCCTTTGCGCGTTCTGCTGATGCTGCTTTGGATTGTTTGTCGTCCATGGAGGGTCCTTAATTGGGTGACTTCAAAATAAACTTAATACGGTATTATCGCATTAAATTATACTGTACAAATACACAGCAGTGATATTATTTGCATAATTTCACCGAACATTAAATATTAACCTGTTTAATCAATCAATTCAGGACATTGTCAGATGCTATCTTTATAGTTGATACATGAGGGCAAATCATCTTGCCAAATGCTTAATTCCCTTTTGGCAGTATTTGTTTCTCATCGCAGTGCAACGCCCCGCCGTTTTTGCGTTGCACGCGTCCCCGTATTTACCTGCCAGCAACCCTGGCAGGTTTTTTTTGGCTTCATACGTTAAAATTGATGCTTTTGGCAGAAAAATATGTGGTTCAAAAACCTGAAAGTCTTTCGTCTATCTCCCACTTGGCAACTTTCTGTCCAGGATCTCGAGTCCAAGCTTGAAAAACAGCTTTTCCAGCCTGGCAACCGGTCGGATATGCAAAACATGGGCTGGGTTTCCCCTTGCGACAATGGCGCATTGGTGCATGCGCTTAATGGCCAATATCTGCTGGCACTGCGCGTTGAAAAAAAACTGCTTCCCGCCACTGTCATTAACCAGTTTACCAAGGCAAAAGCCCTTGAAATTGAAGAGCAGCAAGGCTACAGGCCCGGCCGCAAGCAACTTAAGGAAATCAAGGAACAGGTTACCGAAGAATTATTGCCCAAGGCTTTTAGTATTTTCCGTGACACCAAAGTGTGGATAGACACCAAAAACCACTGGCTGGTTATTGATGCCGCCGCTGCAGCCAAATCTGATGAGGTGATTGGCATGCTGGCCAAGGTACTTGACCCATTACCCGTCCAAAGCCTGTTTACCGAACAATCCCCTTCTGCCGCCATGACCGAATGGCTGCTTCAGGATGAAGCACCGGCCAACTTCAGTGTTGACCAGGACGTTGAGCTACGTTCCAGTGCCGAAAACCGCGCGACCGTCCGTTATGTGCGTCAAACCCCTGAAAAGGAAGATGTGACCAAGCATATCGAGGCCGGCAAGCATTGCACTCGCTTGGCACTAACCTGGGCAGACCGGATTTCATTTATCCTGAACGAGTCGCTGGACATCAAACGCGTTGCACCCTTGGATATCCTGAGCGAAGGCAATGACTTTTCAAATATGGATGATGCCGAGCGCTTTGATGCCGATATGACACTGATGTGTGCGGAATTGGCCAGTTTACTGGATGACCTGGTTGGCGCGCTTGGCGGTGAAAAGAAAACAGGTCAGCAATAAGCGACTATTTCAGGGTTAATGTGATGGTATAAGGAACTGCCTGCGCTGTATTATCAAGCGCAGCTTTTTCCTGCAGGATTTGCATATCTTCCCTGAACAGGACCCTGAGCTCGTAAAGTCCGTCCAAGGGAATACTGAAATCAGTATCCCGATCCAGTGTTTTGGTTTCAGGCCCAAATAAAACCATATCAAGGAAATCATCACCCCTTAGGCTTACCCGCAATATTTGGTCTTGCGTGGCACGAAACTGATAAGCAGAATACCCGGCCCCCATGATATAACCGGTATAGACCATAGCCGATTCTTCTGGTGAAAAACTGACATTTTGCGTCATATTGGTCAACGAGTTGATAATCGCTTCATTATGTTTTTCGGAGGCCTGCTTTATTTTTACTGTCTCTGAAACATAATGCGTTTCCAGCTTGCCAACGATAACAACCGAAGCAGCTGTAAAAATAATAATAATACCAATGAGAACTTTAGAGGCCAGTGAGAAATGCATATGAGTGCTTGTGAATAATAAAAAATACGCCACTTTTTTACGGCGGCAAGAGCAAAAGTCTACATCAATATACCGTATCTGAACAGTTCCCCTAATTGAAATTCATGCCAGCCCGGCTTTTATGAACGGTTAACTTGTAACCGTTTCGGGTAAAAACGAAAAAACCAACCGAATTTTTTGTATTTTTTGCTCCATCGGATAGCCTGAAGCAAAAAATATTGTTAATTTTATTGAAGGATCATTCTTGGGTAATGTAATTACCTTGCCAAACAACACAACCACTTATCACGCTAATGGCAGGCTGAAATCCCTAACAGCTGTTTTTATAAAAATGGCCTGATCCATAAGAACCAGGCCACGCATCAAGTTATAGAAAGCATAGGCTTAGGAAGCGTAAGCTGTTTTTCCTTCGATCTGCTCGGACTTACCGGTTACTCCGATGAATACCTGCCATGCAACCGCCAGGGCACCTACGATGAACACGACGTCACTGAAGGTACGAATCCAGCGCAAGGTTTCAAGTATATCCTGTTGCAGGAAGGCTTCACCCCTTGCATACCACATGCCTTCGCTAAGGCTGGCATGGAACTGGATAATACCGATAGGCAACAAGCTGGTCACGATCATGCCAACCAGGCCCAGGTTCAGGCACCAGAAAGCAGTTTTCATCAAACCGGCACTAAACACCATGTTTGGACGGATATAACGCAAGACCAGCAGAACAAAGCCAAGCGCCAGGAACCCATAAACACCAAACAGGGCAGCATGAGAGTGAACCGCAGTTGTGTTCAGACCCTGAATGTAATACAGCGCAACAGGTGGGTTAACCATGAAACCGAACACACCGGCACCCAACATATTCCAGAAGGCAACGGCAATGAAGAATACCAGGGGCCAATGAAGATTTTCCATCCATGGGGCCAAGGTTTTCAGTCTCCAGTTTTCCCAGGCTTCATAGCCCAACACAACCAGCGGCACCACTTCAAGCGCACTGAAAGAAGCGCCAACCGCCATGACAGGTGTCGTTGTGCCCGCAAAGTACATGTGGTGGAAGGTACCTGGAACACCACCCAGCATAAATAAAGAAGCGGAAGCCAGGCTGGCAGCAGTTGCCATGCGCTTTGAAACCAGGCCCATAGAAGAGAAAATAAAAGCCAGGGCGGTGGTAGCGAACACCTCAAAGAAACCTTCAACCCACAGGTGAACCACCCACCAGCGCCAGTATTCCATTACAGTAATATGAGAGCGCTCACCATAGAATAAACCGGCACCGTAGAATAAGCCAATACAAATGCAGGATGCCGTGAATAGAATCAGCAGGTGCTTGTCACCTTTTTGACGAAGCGCACTGATCACACCATTCATCATCAGCACTAGCCAGAAAGCCACGCCAAGGAATTTAACGATTTGCCAAAAACGGCCCAGCTCTAGGTACTCATAACCCTGATGACCAAACCAGAAGTTCAGTTCACGAGGCATGATATTGGCAATAGCCAGATAGTTACCGATGTAAGAACCGACAACCAGGACAACCAAAGCCCAGAAAAGAATATTAACACCCAGTTTTTGATACTTTGGATCTTTACCGCCGTTAATAATGGGTGCCAGGAATAAACCTGCAGCCAGGAACCCGGTTGCAATCCAGAACAAAGCAGTCTGCAAGTGCCAGGTTCTTAATAGGGAGTATGGGAACCATTTTGACAGCTCTATGCCATAAAAAGTTTGCCCTTCTACGGTGTAGTGCGCGACTGCACCACCCATAAACACCTGGAAAACAAACAAGGCCACAACCAGAATGCAGTATTTACCCAATGCTTTTTGTGACGGCGTCAAGACAAACGTGGTAATAGGATCGCGGTCAGGTGCCTTGTGTTCTTCATGATCTTCTTTCCGCAGGAAAGCCCAGCCCCACACCAGAAAACCCACACCGGCAATTAGCACAACCACACTGATAATTGACCAGATTATGTTTTCAGGCGTCGGAACGTTATCAATTAATGGCTCATGTGGCCAGTTGTTGGTGTAAGTGGCATTGTTGTAATCGGGGCGTTCTGTTGAAGCGGTCCAGGCAGTCCAAAAGAAGAACTTGGCCATGTCGAAACGGTCTTGCTCACCTGGCAGCGTATTGGTTTTCATGGCAAAGCTTTCACGTGAGCCATCCAATGCCGGGTCGTCACCAAACAGGGCAACATAATAGTCAGCCGTGTTTTTCATCGCAGCCACACGCCGGTCAGACACCAGCATTTCATCTTTTTCAAGATTATAGGTGTTGGTACGATACTCTTTTTTAAGCTTGACTTTCAGAATTGCTTTTTGCTCTTCCGAGGTTTGCTCATAGGGAATGCCGTATTCGTCCAGGGACGCCAGATTCAGCCACGCAACCAATTCGCGATGCAGCCAGTCTGAAGTCCAGTCTGGTGCCTGTAATGCGCCATGGCCAAAAACAGAACCAACCTGCATGCCGCCAGCCTGTTGCCAGGCATTTTGCCCATCAAGAATATCTTCCTTGGTAAACATGACATCACCGGAAGCCGTAACAACCTTACCAGGAATAGGCGGCGCATTGCGATATACCTCGACACCGAAATATCCCAAAATACTGAACGTAATCGCAAGAACTGCAATTAGCGTCCACCATAATTTTTTATAACTACCCATTTTAATTCCTTAAATTAACTGTGTTGGCGTTATGTTTCATTAATAGCCAGCATCAGGAAGAAATTTACTTTTATTTAAACAAGACTTCATTTTCAAGTGCTAGATGTAATCGCAGATCTTCAACAAACTCCCCTATTCCAGAATATAATTTTTCCCATGAGCCGCAAGCGCTATCAGGTAAAAGCAGGTTGCCGGTCACTTTCAGCAGCCTGTCAATTCCCTGTTCGTGTTGTTCGTGTTCAAGTAACATGACCGAAATCGGTGTGCGTGCCATTTCTTTCATGCCCTTAAGCAGCATGGGAAACAACACGCTTTCCTCTTTCAGCATGTGACTGTCCAGTTTCTGCCAAATATTTGTCAGAACATCAGCCAATCCCGCCGGACAATCAGGATCATCTTCATGTACCATTTCTATTTTTCTGGACAGCTCGATCAGCGCAGGTAACTGGGCCCGATGCTTATCGTGAAAATTGATCTGAATGTACGGAATAAGTACATCCGGCGTTTCATTATCAAGTTTCAGTTTCTGAATAATAGAAGGCACCTGATCCGATTCGATTTTCCTTTTCAATAGAACGCTCATTGTGCGAACTCCTTAGTTAATACCCAAGGAACCATAAGCAACATTCATGCCAATATTTTTTATACATAAATATCAATGAGTTAAATATTTAATGGTATATAATACCCATATTAATCAGGGTAAATTCAACCATAAAAAGGGTATAAAACACCATGCTATATAGCGTTCTTGCTGACATGAACGATGAGTTGCCAAGTGCATTACGATTGGAAAGACTGGTCCAGACCATTCAAACCCAGTTCAACTGCGGAGCGGTTGGCCTGTTGGCCATTGATGATGATGCCCTCAAGCTGGTGTCTGCCAAGGGACTGGTTCATGAAGCACTTGGGCGTCGTTTCAAAATTGCAGAACATCCGCGTTTTGCCGCCATATTGTCCAGGCGCGAACCCATACTGTTTGAACCTCATATTCCCCTACCCGATCCTTACGATGGCCTGCTTGATGACCGGGCCGGTGAACCCCTGTTAGTGCATGACTGCTTGGGCATGAGCCTGTATATAAACGGAAAATTATGGGGTGCTATCACGCTTGATGCCATTGAAGATACGTTTACCGAGGAGTCCATTGATATTCTTTCCCGATATGCTTTGCTAATACAAACCTGTATACGCATGACGCAACTTGAAAAAGATAATAAAAGCCTGCGGCAATTAAGCATTGCTTCCGGGCAGCGTACCGCCATCAAAGCCGAGCAGGAAATCATCGGGCAAAGTGAACCCATCCGCAAATTAATGCAGGAACTGAATGTGATTGCCGATGCCAACCTGCCCGTTTTGCTATTGGGTGAAACCGGTGTGGGCAAGGACCTGTTTGCCCAACATATTCATCGCCACTCAAAACGCAACCATAAACCCATGATTCATGTAAACTGCGCAGCCCTGCCTGAAAATCTGGCGGAAAGTGAATTATTTGGTCATGTAAAAGGCGCCTTTTCAGGGGCAGAAACAGAACGCCCGGGCCGTTTTGAAGCAGCGCATGGCGGCACCATTTTTTTAGATGAAGTGGGCGAGTTATCCCTGAACATTCAGGCAAAGCTGCTACGTACCCTGCAAAATGGTGAGATCCAGCGGCTGGGTGCCGATAAATCCAAAAAAGTGGATGTCAGGATTATTGCTGCCACCAATCGTGACCTTAAGGCCAGCACGCTAGATGGCAGTTTCAGGATAGACCTGTATCATCGGCTTTCGGTGTACCCCATTCATATTCCGCCATTACGTGAGCGAGGCAAAGACATCTTGATGCTGGCGGGTTATTTTCTGGAGTTCAACCGGACCCGTCTTGGTTTACGTGGCATCCGGCTGACCAAAGAAGCCGAACAGGCATTAATGGCTTATGACTGGCCCGGCAACGTCAGGGAACTTGAACATATTATCAGCAGGGCCGCCATTAAAATGCTTGGCAGCGGCGCATCCCGAAACAGCATTTTAAGTATTGAGCCCCAGTATCTGGATATCGTTAATAATCAGCCGGTCCTATTTAATCAGGCTGAAGCACAGCCCAGTATTTTCGTGACACCTCCTGCCAGCCGAAAACCAGCCATACAGCCCATGAATGAGGCGCTCAGGATTTTTCAGCAAGACCTTGTTCAGGCAGCTCTGGAGCAAAGTGGGCAAAATTGGGCCAATGCGGCACGACTGCTAGATATGGATGCCAGTAATCTCCATAAACTGGCTAAACGGCTGGGGATGAAGTAACAGAAACGGCAGGTTAACAATATAAAGATATAAAGGCGCCAATAACGACGCCTTTGTTCAAGTTAAAAAATTCCGTGCATGAATGAATGACTCATTCAACTTAATAACGCCTTTTGCTTAAGTCGAGTCAAGGTGTCCCGTGCTGCAGCGGCCTGTTCAAACTCCAGGTTACGAGCATGGTCGTGCATTTGTTTTTCAAGGCGCTTAATTTCACGCGCCAATGATTTCTCATCGCCAATCACATCAATGAATTCCATTTCATTATCCAGAATTTCCTGGGCGGCATTGGAAATCACGCCATCGATCATTTCCTTGACCGCTTTACGAACGCCTTTGGGCGTAATACCATGCGCTTGATTATGCATCATTTGCTTATTGCGGCGCCTTTCCGTTTCACCAATCGCTTTATGCATAGAGTCGGTAATGCGATCTGCATATAAAATAGCCTTGCCATTCAGGTTGCGCGCTGCCCTTCCAATGGTTTGAATCAGGCTGCGTTCAGAACGTAAAAAACCCTCTTTGTCAGCATCTAAAATAGTCACCAATGACACCTCGGGAATATCCAGCCCTTCGCGTAAAAGGTTAATGCCCACCAATACATCAAAATGCCCCAGGCGCAGGTCACGAATAATTTCGACCCGTTCCACGGTATCAATATCAGAGTGCAGGTAACGTACTTTAAGCCCGTTTTCTGTCAGGTAATCAGTCAGGTCTTCGGCCATGCGCTTGGTTAAGGTGGTTACCAATACCCGCTCACCCTGGGCAATGCGCAATTTGGCTTCACCCAGCAAATCATCCACCTGGGTGCTTGCCGGTCGCACTTCAACAACAGGGTCAATTAGCCCGGTAGGACGCACGACCTGCTCAACAATATTGTCTGAGTGCTCTTTTTCATAATCGGCCGGAGTGGCGGACACAAAAACACTTTGCCGCATGCGCTGCTCGAACTCTTCTATTTTAAGTGGCCGGTTATCAAGTGCTGAAGGTAGCCTGAAGCCAAACTGCACCAGTGTTTCCTTGCGTGAGCGGTCTCCGCGATACATCGCCCGTAATTGTCCCATCATGACGTGACTTTCATCAAAAAACATCAGGGCATCTTCAGGCAGATAATCAATCAGGGTTGGCGGGGGATCTCCCGGTGCCGCACCGGACAAATGCCGTGAGTAGTTTTCAATCCCTTTGCAAAAGCCCAGTTCCTGCAACATTTCTATATCAAAACGGGTGCGTTGCTCTATTCTTTGCGCCTCGACTAAATGATGGTTATCAATAAAATACTGAGCCCTGTCGCGCAACTCGGATTTGATGGTTTCAATGGCGCGCAAAACGGTATCGCGTGGCGTAACGTAGTGCGAACTGGGGTATACCGTAAAGCGTGGTACTTTTTGCCTGACCTTGCCTGTTAACGGGTCAAAAAGTTCAAGCGTTTCAATTTCATCATCAAAAAGCGTTAAACGCACCGCCAGCTCGGCACTTTCCGCCGGGAAAATATCAATCACCTCGCCACGCACCCTGAAAGTTCCGCGGTCAAAATCAACATCATTACGCTCGTATTGCATGGCGACCAGCCTGCCCAAAAGCTCTTGCCGGGGAATCCGGTCTCCGGCGCGTAAAATAAGCACCATGGCATGATAATCGGCAGGATTACCAATACCGTAAATACACGATACCGTGCCAACAATAATCGTATCCCGCCTTTCAAGCAGGCTTTTGGTCGCTGAAAGACGCATCTGTTCAATATGTTCGTTAATTGATGAGTCTTTTTCTATGAACAGATCACGCGTAGGCACGTAAGCTTCAGGTTGGTAATAATCGTAATAAGAAACAAAATATTCAACGGCATTATGTGGAAAAAACTCGCGCATTTCAGCGTATAATTGTGCAGCAAGAGTTTTATTGGGTGCCAGAACCAAGGCCGGTCTGCCAAGTTGTGCGATGGTATTGGCCATTGTGTACGTTTTTCCAGAACCCGTCACGCCTAGCAAAGTTTGAAACATCAGGCCATCCCGAATCCCTTCAGTCAAGGATTCAATGGCCTTGGGCTGGTCCCCGGCGGGTGGGTATGGCTGATACAGCTTAAAAGGACTGCCCGGATATTCTATGAAACCTGGTTCACTCATGCTAGACTTTTACTTTAATGATCTGATTGAAAACAAACTTGCAATCATACATTATCCTCTTTATTTAACAACTTCGGCAAATCCGCCGCATATCAGAAAATGACCACACTTTTTGAATCTGTCGAGCTGGCTCCTCGCGACCCTATTCTTGGCCTGAACGAACAATATAACGCTGACACCCGCTCTTCTAAAGTTAATTTGGGCGTAGGCGTATATTATGACGACGAAGGACGCATTCCTTTGTTGAAAGCCGTGCATAAAGCAGAAGTGGCCCGCATTGAAGCGGCTGCGGCGCGCGGCTACCTGCCTATCGAAGGCCTCAAGAATTACAACAAGGGTGCACAGGAACTGCTGCTGGGTAAAGAGTCACCCTTGGCCAAAGAAGGACGAACCCTTACCTTCCAGGCACTGGGTGGAACCGGTGCCCTTAAAATTGGCGCAGACTTCCTGAAGCAAATCACCCCCGATTCAAAAGTATTCATCAGCAACCCAAGCTGGGAAAATCACCGTGCTCTTTTTGAACGCGCCGGTTTTACAGTCGAAAACTATGCCTACTACGATGCCGCTTCCCATGGTCTGGATTTCGAAGGCATGCTGGCCTCTTTCAAAAACATGCCAGCCAAATCCATCGTCATTCTGCATGCCTGCTGCCATAACCCAACCGGTGTTGACCCCACCCTTGACCAGTGGAAACAAATTGTCCAGCTTGTCCAGGAAAAAGACCTTATTCCTTTTCTTGACATTGCCTACCAAGGCTTTGGTGATGGCCTTGAAGAAGATGCAAAAGTGGTTCGCCTGTTTGCAGACCAAGGCATTTCCATGTTTATCAGCTCTTCTTTCTCCAAATCATTCTCCCTGTACGGCGAACGGGTTGGTGCATTAACCCTGATTACCAGTAGTGCCGATGAGTCCACACGGGTATTAAGTCAGGTCAAACGCGTCATTCGCACCAACTACTCCAATCCACCGACCCATGGTGGCACGATTGTAAGCAGCGTACTTAATTCTCCTGAACTGTTCGCTCTGTGGGAAGAAGAACTGGCTGGTATGCGTAACCGTATTCGTGACATGCGCCAGCAACTGGTGGCCAAACTCAAAGAACACGGCGTTACACAGAATTTTGATTTTGTCCTGTCACAACGTGGCATGTTCTCTTATTCAGGGCTCACTTCCGAACAGGTAGATCGCCTGCGCAACGAGCACGGTGTTTATGCAGTATCAAGTGGCCGTATCTGCGTTGCCGCACTTAACAGCCGTAATATTGATTACGTTGCCAAGGCAATTGCGCAGGTTTTGTAATTCTGTAAACAAGCACTTGCAATTTAGCTGTAAATGAAGCAAAATCGGGCTGTATGAATATACAGTCCGATTTTATGGCATATACAGCATGACAATTAAACTAACCGCAAGACAGCAACAGGTTTTGGATCTCATCCAGCAAAATATTATAAAAACCGGTTTTCCGCCCACGCGTGCTGAAATTGCCAAAACACTTGGCTTTAAATCTCCCAATGCTGCCGAAGATCATTTAAAGGCATTAGCCAAAAAAGGGGCTATTGTTTTAACCGCTGGCGCTTCCCGTGGCATTCGTTTGGCAACAGCCAGTCCTGTCTCAAACAACCATCAAGGCATCTCTTTTCTGGATAAAGTCTCACAAGTACTCTTGCCGGTGGTAGGGCATGTGGCCGCTGGTAATCCCATTCTTGCAGCTGAACACATAGATCGTGAAATTAACGTAGACCCTTCCCTGTTTACTCAACAACCCGATTTCCTGCTTAAAGTAAAAGGCCAAAGCATGAAAGATATCGGTATCTTTGATGGCGACTTGCTGGCGGTAAAAAAATATCCAGAAGCCCGTAACGGCCAGGTTATTGTGGCTCGAATAGAAAACGAAGTTACCGTTAAACGCTTCATGAAGAAAGCATCCCACATAGAGCTTGTGCCCGAAAACACCGACTTCGCTCCCATTATTGTGCGCCCTAACCAGGAATTCAGCATTGAAGGGATTGCGGTGGGACTTATCAGAACCAATAATCTGAATTAATTTAATCGTTAAATAACTAGACTGGCATTGTTCTTCTTTCAGAAATAATGCCAGTTTTGGCTTCAATGTGAATCTGGTTTGGACAATATATTCATTAAACCAGCTTTACCAATTGCTTGCCAAAATTCTGGCCTTGTAGCAAACCCAGGAATGCTTCCGGTGCACTTTCAAGACCGTTACTTACCGACTCCCTGAAAATAAGCACACCATTGGCAACGGCTTCAGCCAGTTCCGCCAGTGCCTGAGGCCATATATCAAGATGGTCAGAAATAATAAAGCCGGTCACACTGGCCCTGGAAACCAAAATTGCTCTCGGGTTGCTAATGGGAATAGAACGGCCATCATAACCGGCAATCAGGCCGCAAATGGCGACCCTTGAAAACGGGTTAAGGTTTTCAAGTACGGCATCCATAATATAGCCACCCACATTTTCATAGTAAGCATCTACACCATTGGGGGCTAATTGTTTAAGTTCATGTGACAGGGTTTCGGTATCAGGGTAGGCTTTGTAATCGATACAATCATCAAACCCCAAGGTTTCAACGACATACTCACATTTTTCCGGGCCACCGGCAATTCCAATAACGTGACAGCCTTTTTGTTTGGCCAGCTGCCCCACTACACTCCCCACCGCACCCGAGGCTGCACTGACAACCAAGGTTTCGCCGACCTGAGGCTTGAGGATTTTATTCAGGCCATACCAAGCGGTAATCCCTGGCATGCCCGCGGCACCCAGGTAAACACTCATGGGAATACGTGAGACATCAATTTTGTGTATTTGATTGCCGTCTGCTATAGGACTGGCACGAAAATATAACTGCCAGCCACCCGTACAAAGCACTGTATCGCCGGCCTTGAAGCCGTCATGTTTTGATTCCACCACTTCGCCAACCGTTCCACCTTGCATGACTGTATTCAGCTCTTGTGCAGCGGCATAGTTTTTGGCCTGGCTCATTCTTCCTCGCATGTATGGGTCAAGGGACAAATAGTGATTACGCACCAGGACTTCCCCATCATCAATTTGGGTAATAACCTCATCTTGCAGCTTAAAGCAATCAGGGGTCACCACAGCATTTGGATATTTATCAAACAGATACTGCCTGTTCACATAGGGAAACCCGGACATAGATACTTCCTTTACTCTATTGGTTATAAAGCCAT
>JAVESC010000057.1:0-18316 GCA_034006805.1 Advenella sp. | reverse complement strand
CGCTGGTTTTGGCCGCAACGGCGGTTTCAGTTTTTGGGGCTTCAGCGACAACTGCTTTTTTAGCTGCTGGAGCAGTTTTTGTGGCGGGTGCTTTTGTGGCTGCTGCTGCTTTTGTAGCTGCTGCTGCTTTTGTGGCGGGTGCTGCTTTTGTAGCGGGTGCTGCTTTTGTAGCGCTGGCCGCTTTCTTAGCGGGTGTTGCCGTTTTGGCGGCTACTTTTTTGGCTGGCGCGGTTTTTGTTGTGGTAGCTGCTTTAGTGGCGGTAGCTGTTTTTTTGGCGGCTGTTGCCTTGGTGGCAACGACTGCTTTTTTTGCTGCGCTGGTTGCGACTTTTTTAGCAGGTGTTGCCTTGGTAGCAGCAGCCGCTTTTTTGGCCGGAGCGGCTTTTGTAGCTGCTGGCGCCGCTTTTTTGGCTACGGCTGTTTTCTTTGCGACAGCGGTTTTGGTCGCAGTGGTTTTTTCAGTGGCCACTGTTTTTGTGGCGGGGGCTGCTTTTTTAGCGACTGCTTTTTTTGCAGGAGCAGCTGTTTTGCTGACAGATTTTGCAACGGTTTTTTTAGCAGCCACTTTTTTGACAACTGTTTCTGTCACGGCTGGAGTTTCAGCGGCAACGGTTTTATTGACGGTGGTGGCTTTTTTAGCCACTGTTTTGGTTGCGGCTTTTTTAGCTGCAGGTTTTTTGACTGCTTTTTTGGCTGCTGTTGCCATGGCAATACTCCTTGGAGAAGGGTCCGGATATGAAAAAAATTAAATACATCTGTACAGATATAATTTCAAGGTCAAAGTATAAATCCGGCAACGGATAACTCTACTTCCTTTATCGCACCATTTGATATATTCCTCGCGTTAGGTGCGAAATATTTCAAATAGTTATAACGGCAAAATATTTTATTTGCCGTTATAACCGCAAGGGTAACTCATTACGTCATGGAACGCACGTAATACTTTTGCCATAAAGGTTAAAGAAAATATAATAATTGTTATCAATATTAAGACCTTAGCGCTTAAACAAGCTTGTAAAAAATATTTTTAAAACCCTTTGAAACGTGGTTGATAACCCTGATACAGGCTGGGAATAAAGGATTAACCCTTTTTTTATAAACGGATTAAGGCTGAAGAACCTGTTTTTTCTATTCAGGCCGGGCTTTTATAGAAGGCCATGTTTTTCAAGATGCCTTTAAAATAAAGGCTTACAGCTATATTTGAAGTTCTGTCTAGCGTTTCTTTATGTGCTGAAAACGATCTCCTGAACATCAAGTTTCATAGGCCTGAGCGCTTGTTGCCTTCTGTGTGCAGGGAGGTGTCATATAGCCGCTTGTCCTGGTTTGGATGGTGCAAAAAAATCGTAGGCGTTTTGTTTCAAGCATAAAAAATGATTGGCGAAAAACCAACAAAAACAGTTTGGCACTTTTGTCGCACGCATAAAAAATCCGCATTGGCCAAGGTCATGAGCAGGGCTCGGCGTTGACTTGGCTAATGCGGATTTTTATCTGTTTGCTGCTTTATAAGAACGCTATAGGGCGTTTTTTAAACGCTCAAGAACGGTTGGCTTGCCAATAATAGCCAGTACGGCACCAATGGATGGTGTTTGTTTCTGGCCGGTAACGGCAAGGCGCAAGGGAATGCCCAGCATGGGCATTTTGATGCCATGCTCGCTTAAGGTTTCCTTGATCAGGGCATCCAGTGCTTCGCTTGTCCAGGCTCCAAGCTGGTTGGCGTTTTCGGCAAAGCCGGCCAAAATGCGTTTGGCATCTTCGGTCAGGAACTGGGTTTGCAGTTCTTCAGCAGCGGGCTGGAAGGGGGCGCAAAACAGCATGGCGTTGTCGGCCAGTTGTTCCAGTGTTTCGGCACGGTCCTTGAACAGGTTAAGCACGGCAACCATGTCCAGGTCTTGAGTGTTGCCGCCACGGGCGTGAATGCGCGGCAGTACGTGTTCCAGCAGCTCGCTGTCGCTTAACGCCTTAATGTAATGCGCATTAACCCAATTGAGTTTTTTGGGGTCCCATTGGGCGGCCGATTTGGACAGGTTGCGGGTGTCAAACCATTCAACCAGCTGTTCACGCGAGAAAATTTCATCATCACCATGGCTCCAGCCAAGACGGGCCAGATAATTAACCATGGCTTCGGGCAGATAGCCCTGTTTTTCATAATCCATAATGCTGACCGCGCCATGGCGTTTTGACAGCTTCTGGCCATCGGGCCCCAGAATCATGGGTACGTGCCCGTATTCGGGAAGGGGCGCGCCCAGGGCCTGCAGGATATTGATTTGTCGCGGGGTGTTGTTGATGTGGTCATCGCCACGAATAACATGGCTGATACGCATGTCCCAGTCATCAACCACCACGCAGAAGTTGTAGGTGGGTGTGCCGTCGGGGCGGGCAATGATCAGGTCATCAAGCTCGGCGTTTTCAATAGTAATGGTGCCCTTGAGCATGTCGTTCCAGGAAACGGCGCCTTCGGTGGGGTTCTTGAAGCGGACAACCGGTTTGCGGTCTTCAGGAATGGCGGGCAGCGTTTTACCGGGTTCAGGGCGCCAGGTGCCATCGTATTTGGGCTTCAGGCCCTGGGCCTTGGCACTTTCACGCATTTGCTCCACTTCTTCCGGTGTGCTGTAGCAATGGTAAGCGGTGCCCTCAGCCAACATGTTGGCAATCACTTCCTTGTGGCGTTCAGCGCGTTCCATTTGGTAGAAAGGGCCTTCATCGGCCTCCAGTGACAGCCATTGCATGCCGTCAAGAATGGCTTGCACCGCTTCAGGGGTAGAGCGTTCAAGGTCGGTATCTTCAATACGCAACACAAAAGTGCCTTGGTGATGACGGGCAAAAGCCCATGAGAAAAGTGCCGTCCGTGCGCCACCCAAATGAAGGTAGCCAGTTGGGGAGGGGGCAAAACGGGTTCTAACAGAAGAAGAAGTCATGGATAGTTAAAACAGTTAAGTAATTAAAAGAAGAGACAAGACAGTTTACAATGACTGGGCAGGCTTCAGAAAAACTTCATTTTAACTTAACATTTTTGTGAGTGAATATATGCAGCGTCATCGCCTGGCTTCTATCTTCGAGCCAAAATCGTTAATCGTGATTTCAGATGTCTCTTTGCCGGTCTGCGAATCGGTGCCGGCCTACCTGGTGCGCAACACCACACTCATGCCGTTTGATACGCCCGAATCATTTGCGCAGCTGGCAGCCAAAGAAGCCATTGAAAGTGAAGAAAGAAAAGACCTGGCGGTGTTGTGCGTGCACCCGGACAGGCTGGAAATGGTGTTGTCGTTTCTGGAGCGCAAGCCTCCCCGGGCCATGATCCTGCTGCCCACCCAAACCGTTGATGACGACCCTGTGGAAATTCGCCAGTTTATGCTGGGCTGGGCCAGGCAACATGGTTGCCTGTTACTGGGGCCGCGCGCTTTTGGTATTCAACGGCCCCACCTGAATTTGAATCTTAGCAAACACCCCATCCTGTCCCATCAGGGCAGGGTGGCGGTGGTGTCGCAGTCCAGGCTGCTGCTGATGTCCATTATGGATTGGGCCAATGATGTAGACCTTGGCTTGTCTGCGGCCATTTCACTGGGTGAGGTAATTGATGTTGACTTGCCTGAAATTATTGAATACCTGGCGACAGACCCCCGTACCGACAGTATTGCCCTGTACATGGACAAGCTGGGTTCAGGCAGGGAGCTGATTAGCGCCATCCGCATGGCGTCCAGCGTCAAGCCGGTGCTGGTTTTGCGGGCTGGGCGGGCCAGTCCCGAGCTTAAGGGCAATGATGCCGTGTTTGATGCCGCCATCCGGCGGGCTGGCGCGGTTCGGGTTGATTATTTTGTCGAGCTGTTTGCCGCCTTGAAAGCACTGTCTTATGCCCGGCGTCCCAAAGGCGGGCGGATTGTCGTGTTTGGCAACAGCCGTGGCTCTACGTCATTAACCTTTGATGCGATGGGTAACAGCAGCGCCTTATCCAAGGCATCGTTATCGGCCAACAGTTTGCGCGAACTAAGGCGTATTCTGGGGCATGGTGCCATTGTGGGCAATCCGGCCATCAGTTATGCGCCCCTTACCGGTGAGCAACTTATCGAGAGCCTGAAAGTGATGGTGGATGATGCCGGCGTTGATGCCGTCATGGTCATGCTGGCGCCCGATGAATTGATGGATATGCAGAAAGTGGTAGAGCAACTGGCGGCGTATGCCCGCAAGGCACCCAAACCCATTGTGACCAGTATTCTGGGCGAAGCCACCATGCGACCGTTTCGCCGCTTGCTTAACCGTGCCGGCATGCCGGCGTTCAGGACACCCGAAACGGCGCTGGGTGCCATGATGTCGCTGTGTGATTATTTTTATAACCAGCAATTATTGCATCAACTTAGAATTCCGCAACCTGATTCCCGGCCTGCCGATATTCCGGTTGCCCGTGCCCTGCTTGATGCGGCGCTTAAAGAAAACCGCAGCTCGCTGGATGCATCCGAAGCCATGCGCCTGCTAGACTGTTTCCATGTGGGGCTTTCCTGGCAGGAAGACGAGCAGGATGAGCAGTTTTCCGTTGAAGATGGCGTGCCGGCCGTGATGATACAGGTCCAGAATGACCCCGTTTTCGGACCATGGATACGTTTTGGCGAAGGCGGTCACAAGGTGGTGTTTTCATCCCGCGACAAAGGGCTTGACTTGCCACCCCTGAATGCTTATCTGGCTGGCCAGCTCATCAAGCGCAGCCGGGTATGGCGCCAGGAACTGGAAACCTATGTAGAACCGCATATATTCGTCAAGTTGCAGCGTATTCTGGAATCGGTGGCCGATCTGGTCAGCGAGTTTCCCTGCATTCAAATGCTTGAAATAAATCCGATTATTCTGGGTTACCGTGAAGTCCATGCCAGGCATGTCAGGATTATGCTTGATGAAGAAGCGGGTGTTTCGCCACGGGAATCGGGTTATGACCATATGGCCATCTTCCCGTATCCGCATTACCTGATTGAAAACAGGCGCTTTGATGATGAGTTGGAATGGGTGTTGCGGCCCATCCGGCCGGAAGATGCCGAGGCGCTGCAAGCCTTTATCCGGGGTTTGTCCGAGAAGTCGCGCTACATGCGTTTTGTTTCCATGATGCGAGAGCTGACGCCCAAAATGCTAAGCCGATATACCTATGTGGACTATCATCGTGAGCTGGCGCTGGTGGCCACCATTCAGGTGCCCAACGAGGCCAACCGCGGGCTGCCACGGGAAGAGATTATCGGTTTGGCACACTATTTGCGCAATGCCGATGGGGTGGGGGCCGAGTATGCCCTGGTCATTGGTGATGGATGGCAAAAGCGTGGCTTGGGCGGAACCCTCATGAGTAAGCTGATCCAGGCGGCCCGTAAACAGGAGCTGGCCTACATTGAAGGGGTTGTGCTGGCCAGCAATAAACCCATGCTGCATTTAATGACCAGCCTGGGTCTGCAAAATGACCCAGATGAAGAAGACCCTTCAATGAGAAGGGTCTGGATGCCGTTAAATCAGGCGGATTAATCAGGCAAGGTTTTTCTGGATGAAGTCTGAAATATCGCGAATTTCTTCCAGACAAACCGAATGCTGCATGGGGTAGGTATGCCATTGCAGGTTGCGGTAGCCCAGTTCTTCCAGTTTGGCCTTGCTGTTAAGCGCGCGCTCGGGCACCACCACCGGGTCCTGGGTGCCGTGCGCCATGAAAATGGGAATATCAATATTTGCCTGGCTGCGTTCGGCTTCGGTGTTGGCCGCCAGGGGCAGAAAGCCTGACAGGCAGATAAGGCCGGCCAGTTTTTTGGGGTGGCGCAGCCCGGTTAACAGGGCCATGGCGCAGCCTTGTGAAAAGCCGGCCAGGAAAATGTTTTCAGTCGGAATGCCACGTTCGTTTTCACGGGTAATCAGGGCCTCAATCGCCTGTTGGGTTTCTCGCAAACCGGCTTCGTCTTCGGGACCATTGATGCGGTCAAGGGAAATAATATCAAACCAGGCCGGCATGGCGATGCCGTTGTTCAGGGTAACGGGCCGAATCGGCGCATTGGGGAAAACAAAACGGATGCCTGACGGTTTGGGTAGTTTCAGTTCGGGAACCACCGGTACGAAATCATTGGCATCGGCACCCAGGCCGTGCATCCAGATAATAGAATGGGTGATGTGATTGCCCGTATTGATTTCAACGCAATCGAGCAGTACTTGATCTGACATGGTAACTTATTCCCCGGATAATAAAATAGACTTGAGCGCCTGAAACAGGGCGCGGTAATGTTTTTTTTGCGGCTCCTGGGTGTCTGGCAGGGCATTGTTGGCGGCCTGCTCTTTGCGGGCTGCACGAATGAGTGTCCTGAATTGCTGAATATCCACCTGGGGATACTCGGAAAGCAGGACCGTTAATTCTTCATCACTGGCAATTAGCCGGTCACGCAGGGTTTCCAGCCGGTGCATATGGGCGGTAATTTCTTTTGAACCGTTTTCCCAGACATCCAGTTGTTGTCGAATGGCATCAATATCGGCCGTGCGCATTAATTTGCCGACATAATGAATCTGGCGGCGTTTGCCTTCCCGGCCAGGCGTTTTTTGGGCTGTTTTAATGGCGTCAAGCAGTTTCTCATCAAGGGGCAGTTGCTTTACTTTTTCATAAGGCAGCTCAATAACCTGCTTGCCCAGATCCAGAATGGCATGCAGCTCTCTTTTGATTTGGGATTTGCTGGGCCGGTCGTAAAAATCGTTATCGTCCTGATCTGTTTGGTCACTATGCATAAATAAAATCGAAAAATGGTTGATATTTGGATATCATAACCGTGTATGCGGTTACAGTCATAATGAACAGAACAACTACTTATATTTTTATCTATGAATCCTAATAGTCAGTCTAATTTTGAAGAACTGGTTCAGCTGGCGCTGAAATATGCCGGTAAACTGGGCGCAAGCAGTGCCGTTGCCGAAGTCTCCGAGTCTAGCGGGCTTGCCGTATCTGTTCGCAAGGGCAGTGTTGAAACGGTTGAGCAAACCAATGACCGCTCCCTGGGGGTGACTGTTTACGCAGGGCAAAGCAGGGGCTCTGCCTCTACGTCGGACTTGTCCGGCAAAGCGATTGCCGAAACGGTAGAGGCCGCCTGGAATATTGCCAAATACACGGCGGCCGACCCGGCAGCGGGTTTGCCGGAAGCCCAATTGCTGGCCACCTATCTGCCAGATCTGGCTTTGCATAAAAGCTGGGATATCTCTGCCGATGAAGCCGTTGCGCTGGCGATAGAGGCCGAGCAGGGTGCCCTGGGATATAGCAAAGAAATCACTAATTCCGAAGGCGCTTCCATTGATATCAGTGAAGGGCGCTTCGTGTTTGCCAACTCGCTGGGGTTTATGGGCGGCTACCCTTATTCACGGCATGGGCTTTCCGTGGCCGCCATTGCCGGTAAGGGTGATCGCATGCAAAGGGATTACTGGTATACCTCCAACCGCTACCCCGAAAGGTTGGCCAAGGGGCATGATGTGGGTGTCTATGCTGCCCAGCGCGCGGTGTCGCGCTTGTCGGCCCGTAAAATACCCACCGGAAAATACCCGGTCCTGTTCGAGGCACCGCTGGCGCTGGGGCTTATTGGTGCGCTTACCCAGGCCATTAGCGGTGGGGCCTTGTATCGCAAGTCCAGTTTCTTGCTTGATTCTCTAGGTAAACAGGTTATGGCCGGCCATATCCAAATTCATGAAGACCCTTATATCCCGGGTGCCATGGGTAGCTCCGCCTTTGATGACGAAGGAGTGCAAACCCAGGCGCGCGATTTAGTGCAAGACGGCCTATTGCAGGGCTATTTGTTATCAAGTTACACCGCCCGTAAATTGGGCATGCGAACCACCGGCAATGCCGGTGGTTCGCACAATTTATTGCTAACGTCCACCCTGACCGACGCCAGTGACAATTTTGACGCCATGCTGAAAAAAATGGGGACCGGCCTGCTGGTTACCGAACTGATCGGGCAGGGCGTTAACTATGTGACTGGCGACTATTCCCGTGGTGCGTTTGGCTATTGGGTTGAAAACGGCCAAATCCAGCATGCGGTTCAGGAAATTACCATTGCCGGTAACCTGAAAGATATGTTTATGCAAATGGTGGCGGTGGGTAACGATGCCATTACGCGTGGTGCCAAAACATCGGGTTCCATCTTAATTGAAAGCATGGCGGTAGCAGGCAGTTAAGCACCTTGCAGCCTTTATGCCGGTTTTAGGGAAAACCACTAATTCCGGTTGCAGCATAAAGCAAGGGCTGTGGGTTAATATTTATCGTATAAAATTTTTAGCATTTAAAATAAATTTGGAGAAATAAACCTATGCAACGTCGTTCGTTTCTAAAAAAAGCCGGTATGGGTATGGTAGCCGGTACGGCAGCCGTTGGCGCGCCAGCGCTGGCCCAGGAAAATCCCAGCATCAAATGGCGCATGGCTTCCAGTTTTCCACGCAGCTTGCCTGCCTTGTTTGGTACCTCTGAAAAATTTGTCAACTATGTCAAGGAAGCTTCTGGCGGCCAATTTGTGATTGATGTATTCCCGGCCGGTGAGATTGTGCCCGCCTTGCAGGTGATGGATGCCGTGTCCAACGGTACTGTCCAGTGTGGACATACCTGCGGTTACTATTATTTTGGCAAAAGCCCAGCCTATTGCTTTGATACCGCCGTTCCTTTTGGCTTAACCGCCCGCCAGATGATGGCCTGGATTCTTGAAGGCAACGGCAAGACACTGCTACGCGAACTGTTTGATCCCATCAATATCGTCAACTTCCCACTGGGCAATACCGGTGTGCAAATGGGTGGCTGGTATCGCAAGGAAATCAATTCACTCGAAGACCTGAAAGGCCTGAAAATGCGTACCTCCGGTTTTGCCGGAGAAGTGCTGGCGCGCATGGGCGTGATTCCCCAGCAAATCGCGGGTGGCGATATTTACCCGTCCCTTGAAAAGGGTACCCTTGATGCGGTTGAGTTTGTGGGGCCTTACGATGACGAGAAACTGGGCTTTAACAAAGTGGCTAAATACTACTACTATCCCGGGTTCTGGGAAGGTGGGCCACAGGTTTCCGCTTACATGAACAAAGATGAGTTCGCCAAACTGCCCAAGAATTACCAGGCCATTGTAGAAGCGGCGAGCATGTATGCTACCGCCAACATGCTCGCGGTTTATGACGCCCATAATGCGGGTGCGCTGCGCAGGTTGATTGCCGGTGGTGCCGTCCTGAAAGAGTTCCCCAAAGAAGTGCTCGATGCCGGCTTCAAGGCATCGGTCGAACTGTATAAAGAGTTTTCTGACAAAGACCCGATGTTCAAGAAAATCCACGATGATTACATGGCTTTCCGTGACGATCTGGTGCCCTGGTTTAACCTGGTTGAGGGTTCATATACCCGCTATTTGGCCTATGCCATTGGACAAAGCCGTAAAGCTTAAGTTGCCATAAGGCAAATAGCTGCCCGTACAAAATACAACAAAAAGCAAGGCTTGTATGGGTGGCTTTTCAAAAGATGCGGTTCTATTTCATTGTTTTTATTGAAAAAATAAAAGAATGGTGTTAATATTTCCGGCTAACCTAGAACTGTACGGCTGAAAAGTAAGGTTTTACTTGTTTACAATAACAGCCTGGCAGCATCCGGTATTAATGTCTTTATTAAATTGGCCTTAATAATTAACCGGGAACTGGGCATGCCGGGTACGGTACAAGCCGGCCCATTAATTTTTATTTAGGAATAACTATCATGAAGACCTTTGTGGCAAAGCCGCATGAAGTCAAACGTGACTGGTTTGTTATCGATGCAAAAGGCAAGGTCCTTGGTCGTGTAGCCAGCGAAGTTGCACGCCGTTTGCGCGGTAAACATAAACCCGAGTTCACCCCTCACGTTGACACCGGCGATTATATTGTAATTATCAATGCTGCCGATATCGTTGTTACCGGTAACAAGACCGAAGATAAAAAATACTTCCGTCACTCCGGTTACCCAGGCGGTATTTACGAAACGAACTTTAAAAAGATGCAAGAGCGCTTTCCAGGCCGTGCACTTGAAAAAGCCGTTAAAGGTATGCTGCCCAAAGGTCCACTGGGCTACGCCATGATTAAAAAACTCAAGGTGTATGCTGGTGCCGAACATCCTCATACTGCCCAGCAGCCTAAACAGCTGGATTTCTAAGGATAAATCATGATCGGTAATTGGAATTATGGAACAGGCCGCCGCAAAACTTCAGTGGCCCGTGTTTTCTTGAAAAAAGGTACAGGCGCTATCGTTGTTAACGGTAAACCTGTTGATGAATATTTTGCCCGTGAAACAGGCCGCATGGTTGTTCGTCAGCCATTGGTCCTCACAGAACTCACCGAAGCATTCGACTTTCACGTCAATGTACACGGTGGTGGCGAAAGCGGTCAGGCTGGTGCGATCCGTCATGGTATTACCCGTGCCCTGATCGACTATGATGAAACATTGAAATCATCACTGTCCAAGGCAGGCTATGTAACCCGTGACGCCCGTGAAGTCGAGCGTAAAAAAGTCGGTTTCCACAAAGCTCGTCGTCGCAAACAGTTCAGCAAACGCTAATCTGTTTCCGAATCAAAAAAAGACCGCATATGCGGTCTTTTTTTGTTTAGTGCGCGGTTATGCCGTTTTGAAACACGATGAAGCAAGGCTGATATTTAATTTTCAGGCAAATTGAACCAAATCAGGTGTAAAAACTCTCATAATATGGTGCAATAATCGTTTACGAAACATTTATACATCCATTCAATTAACAAAGGACTTAACCATGGCATCTTCTTCTGCCCACATCATCAAGGTTGGCATCGTTGGTGGTACCGGATATACCGGTGTGGAATTGCTGCGTCTTTTAGCGGTACACCCCAATGCAAGGCTTCATGCAATTACCTCGCGCAAAGAAGAAGGCATGCCGGTAGCAGACATGTTCCCCAACTTGCGCGGTCATGTTGATCTGGCTTTTTCCGCCCCTGAAAATGCCGCCTTGTCTGAATGTGATGTGGTGTTCTTTGCGACACCACACGGCGTTGCCATGGGGCAGGCCCGTGACTTGATTGATGCTGGTGTAAAGGTGATAGACCTGGCCGCTGATTTTCGCCTGCAGGACACCACCGTTTTTGAAAAATGGTACAAAATGCCTCATGCCTGTCCCGATGTATTAAAAGACAGTGTTTATGGCCTGGTAGAGCTTAATCGCGAAAAAGTGGCCAATGCACAGGTTGTTGGCAACCCGGGTTGCTACCCAACTACCGTTATTCTGGGCCTGACCCCATTGCTTGAAAAAGGCCTGATCAAGCTGGACAATATCATTGCCGATTGCAAATCGGGCGTATCAGGGGCGGGCCGTAAAACCGAAGTAGGCAGCCTGTTCTCCGAGGCCAGTGACAACTTCAAGGCGTATGCGGTCTCGGGCCATCGCCACCATCCTGAAATTGTCGAGCAATTGGGTAAAATTGCAGGCCAGCCGGTCAGCCTTACCTTTGTGCCACATCTGGTGCCCATGATCAGGGGCATGCTGTCCACTATTTATGTAAAAATCAAACCCGAGGCGCTGGATACCGATTTTCAGGCCCTGTTCGAGCAGCGTTATCAGCAAGAGGCGTTTATCGACGTGATGCCTGCTGGCAGCTTGCCAGAAACCCGTTCGGTTCGGGCCTCCAACCAGTTGCGTATTGCGCTGCACCGTCCGGGCCATGGTGACACCCTTATTGTCGTGGTGGTACAAGACAATCTGGTTAAAGGCGCTGCCGGGCAGGCAGTGCAAAATATGAATGTGTTATTTGGTTTGGCTGAGCAAACAGGCCTGGATCAAGTGGCTATTCTGCCTTAAGGGGCCGGGCAATAATGGCAGCACGTATTTTTCTTCTTGCCGTAGGCATTGCAGTTGGTGCAACCAGTAGCTACTACATTACCCAAAATGTTGTGCAGCGTAAAATGCTGGGGGTAGAAAACGAGCAGCTCACTTTGCTTTCAGAAAAAGTTAAACAGGGTGAGTTGCAAATCCAGACCTTACAGGGAAAACTGGATGCCGCCAAGGCGCAAATGGTGGTAGACAAAAGCACGATTGATGAATTTAACCGGCAAGTGACAAAGCTGCAGGATGAAACCAGCAGAAGAACTGAAGAGCTGTTGCGTTATGAGCAGCTGATTCCCTCCAAAAGCAATATTCATGTCACGGTCAGGGAGTTTGATGCTATTCAGGAAGGTGCCCGCATCCGTTACAAGGTAATGCTGACGCGAACCCAGAAAAAGCCGGCAACGTTCAATGGCCGTTTGCACTTTGAAGCCAAGGGCAAAATAAATGGAAAGACCACAACGGTGGTCCTCAAGCCAGAGCCCGCAGCCAAGGCTGCAGGCAATGGCAAGTCGCCAACAGGAAAAGTTGATAATGCAGCCCTGAATTTAAAATTCAGCAGAATTGAGCTGGCGCAGGGCCTGCTGGTGATTCCAGACGGGTTTGAGCCTGAAAGCGTTACCCTGAAAGTCGTCGAGGGTAAAAATACACGTGTCACACGAACCTTAAAGCTTAAGTCTTAGTTTGTTGTTATGGTAAAATGGATTTGTTATAGGCGTATCTGCCTGTTTTATTAGGGTGACTGTATCTCACCAGGAGTAAATATATGAGTAGCGTTTTAGAGTCAGTAGACTTGCAGGCTCCTCCAGTGCCATTGGTTTTTACTGATGCGGCTGCAGCTAAAGTCAAAGATTTGTTAATTGATGAAGGCAACCCAGATCTCAAACTGCGCGTGTTCGTGCAGGGTGGGGGCTGTTCGGGTTTCCAGTACGGTTTCACGTTTGATGAAGTCGTTAACGACGACGATACCTCTATCGATAAAGACGGTGTCCAGTTGCTGGTAGACCCCATGAGCTTCCAGTACCTGGTGGGTGCCGAAATTGATTACAAAGAAGATATTGAAGGCGCACAGTTTGTTATTCGTAATCCGAATGCCCAAACAACGTGTGGTTGCGGTTCTTCTTTCACGGTGTAATTGCTGTAAGTCATTAACAGTCTTTATGCCTGGGTGGGCATAATATCTGGCATTAAAAACACAAAACGGGCCTGCGTATTTTGATGCGCAGGCCCGTTTTATGTGGTGGTTTAATGGTTCAGGACAAAACCGGTGCCAGTACGGTAGGTATAGCGGTTTCAGCCGTGTGGGGGTAGTCGGTGGTGTAATGCAGGCCACGGCTTTCTTTGCGGGCCAACCCGCATTGCAACATCAGGCTGGCCACATCAAGCATGTTTTTTAGTTCTATCTCATTCAGGTCTGGCGTTTGTGCGCCATTGCCCGTGCGAAGCTGGGCTTTCCATGCATTCAACTGCTGCAGGGCCGCTTGCATGCCAGCATGATTGCGCACAATACCAAAGCAGCGCGTCATGAGTTGCCTTAGGCTATTTGCGTTAGGGGTACTGGCTTGCGCAGGCTGGCCATTGTCGCTGGTTGCGGGGTTTATAACAATGGTGTTGTGATAAACGGCGGGTGTTTCCCAGGGAAGGCCGGCTTCAATATTATTGGCAATATTCCTGCCGGTCACAATACACTCCAGTAAAGAATTGCTGGCCAGCCGGTTGGCACCATGCAGTCCGGTGTAAGCGGTTTCTCCGGCGCAGTAAAGCCCTTTAAGGTCGGTTTGTCCGGCACGGTTAACCAGTACGCCACCGCAGGTATAGTGGGCAGCTGGGGCAACCGGAATCGGGCTGGTGCAAATATCAAGCCCGTGTGAAAGGCAGGTTTCATGAATCATGGGGAAATGATGCACAATTTCATCGTTGGGCTTGTGCGAAATATCCAGCCAGACATGGCGGGTGCCGTTTTTTTTCATTTCCGCTTCTATGGCCCGCGCCACAATATCACGCGGTGCCAGTTCGGCCCGTTGGTCATAGTCGGGCATAAAGCGGCTGCCATCGGGGCGTTTTAAAATGCCGCCTTCACCCCGTACCGCTTCGGAAATTAAAAAGGTGGGTGCATTGGGCAGTGCCAGGGCGGTTGGATGGAACTGGATAAATTCCATGTTGGCAACCCGGCAGCCGGCATGCCAGGCCATGGCAATCCCGTCACCGGTGGCTATAACCGGGTTGGTGGTATGGGTAAAAAGCTGTCCGGTGCCACCTGTGGCCAGTACCGTATTGGGCGCCAGAAAGGTTTCGATTTCACCGGATTGCAGGTTGAGCACCTTGATACCCAGGCATTGGGCAGGCTTTCCCTTATTAAGCAGCAAGTCAACCGAGGCCCGTTGCTCAAAAGCCTGGATGTTGGGATGTTGGCCCAGCAGGGATTGCAGGGTATGCGTAATGACATGCCCTGTTTTGTCTGATGCATGGGCAATCCTGCGCCAGGAATGGCCGCCTTCAAGGGTCAAGTGCAGCTGTTGGTCTGTATCGTTACGGGTAAAATTGACCTGGTGCGCCAGCAACCATTTCAGGGCGTCGGGCGAATGTTCAACAATATGGGCGACGGCTTCTTTTTCACATAAGCCGGCACCGGCAATCAGGGTGTCGTTAATATGCCGCTCGAAGGAGTCCTGGCTGTCCCAGACAGCGGCAATGCCGCCTTGTGCCTTGTCGCTGGCAGTATTAATAAGCACGTCTTTGCTGAGTATGGCAATACGCTGGTTTTCTGGTAAAGACAGGGCAACAGACAGGCCGGCCAGGCCACTGCCAATAATAATGCAATCGAAATGATGATTCATCATAGGTTCCGGAGAAAGGTCGTCCTTTAACGGGGAGGACATCAAAGACTCAGGCGGCTCCGATGTTTTCAAACAATTTCATGTCTTCCAGCAAGTTGCCGCTGGCCTGTACCGATTTTTTATGGGCTTCGGCAAAGGCCAGCATCCGGTCAAGCGGCATGCGGGCATGTTCGGCCAGCGGCTTGTCCAGTATGACTTCACCCGAACCGCTGACCAGGCATTGCTTGATACCCGCCAGCCCGTTCATGGCCATCCAGGGGCAAAAGGCACAGCTTTTGCAGCTTGCGCTATTGCCCGAGGTGGGGGCTGAAATAAAGGTTTTGCCAGGGGCCCGTTTTTGCATTTCGTGCATAATGCCGGCATCGGTGGCCACAATAAAGGTTTGGGCCGGCAGGTCGATGGCGGCCTGGATGAGTTTGCTGGTAGAGCCGGTTACATCGGCCAGTGCCGCCACAGAGGCCGGTGATTCGGGGTGTACCAGCACTTTGGCATCGGGGTATTGTTCTTTCAGGCTGACCAGCTCGGCGGCCTTGAATTCATTATGCACCAGACAGGACCCTTGCCATAACAGCATATCGGCGCCAGTGTTGTTTTGGATGTATTGGCCAAGGTGACGGTCGGGGCCCCAAATGATTTTTTCGCCTTTTTCGTGCAGGTGAGTCACAATTTCCAGGGCAATGGAAGAGGTCACCACCCAATCGGCACGTGCTTTTACTTCGGCGCTGGTGTTGGCATATACCACCACGGTCCGGTCAGGGTGGGCGTCACAGAAGGCACTGAACTGGTCGGCTGGGCAGCCCAGGTCAAGCGAACATTCGGCCTCAAGGGTTGGCATGAGTACTTTCTTTTCAGGGCTGAGCATTTTGGCGGTTTCACCCATGAAACGGACCCCGGCCACAATCAGGGTAGAGGCTTCATGGTCACGGCCAAAGCGTGCCATTTCAAGCGAGTCACCCACGCAGCCGCCGGTTTCTAGTGCCAGATCCTGTAAAACCGGATCAACATAATAATGCGCTACCAGAACTGCATTTTCACTTTGTATGAGTTGCCTGATTTCCTGGATGTATTGTTGTTCCTGTTCCCGTGAAAGCGGGGCGGGTGTTTGGGCCCAGGCTTTGCCTACCGCCAGGGCATCTGCGCTTTCTGGCAGTACTGACGTCATGCAGGCCTGCCCGTTCAGCTTGGCGGTTTGCAATAATGGTTGATCAAATTCAAATGCTTTCTGTTCTGTGTGTCCCATGATTTTTTAAGTCGTCATTTTGAAAAAAGTTAATTATGCTCTTATTGAGCATAAAACGCAAAACATTTTTATGCTTCGGCTTTTTTTATTATCCAGCCGCCAGCAAATAGTTTTGCCGGGCCGGACACTTCCATATACAATGCCTATGCCAATATCCAATCATCAATAGCCATAAAGCATGCCGGCATCAGAAATCTCCCCAAATCAGAATGAAGGCGCCAGTGAACTGGTTGCTGTCTTAATTGCCATCACCCGGTTTTCCGCCCGTGTTTTAACGGTACTTGATGGCCAATCCCTGCCTTTTGGCGCCTTGTCGCCGGTTCATCACTCTTTGCAGTCGGGTGTCCGGCAATGGGTTAAAACCCAAACCAGGCAGCCAATGGGCTATGTCGAGCAGCTGTATACGTTTGTAGATACCACCCGAACCCGTCTGTCGGGGCATCCGGTGCTGTATGTCAGTTATCTGGGACTGGTCAAGGAAATTGATGAAAGCCAGCTTGAGGCGCATGCCAGCTGGCAAGACTGGTACTATTATTTTCCCTGGGAAGATCATCGGCAAGGATTGGCTCCCTGGGTGGCACAAACGTTATTGCCCCAATTGCAAAATTGGGTTCATCAGGAAAACGACTCCACCACGGTGCGCATGAACCGGCAACGGCGGGTGGACATGTGCTGGGGACTTGACGGCTTTGACTGGGTTGAAGAGCATGTGCTGCTGCGTTACGAACTCATGTATGAAGCGGGGCTGATTCCCGAAGCGCCCCATTTTCGGCATATTGGCCTGGGGTCGGCCGAAATCGGGGTTCCCATGCAGCGTGACCATCGCCGGGTGCTGGCTACGGCCATGTCCCGCCTGCGGGCAAAAATCAAATACCGTCCCGTTATTTCCGAACTGATGCCCGAGGCGTTTACCCTGTTTCAGTTGCAAAAAAGCATCGAGGGCCTGGCGGGGGTAGAGTTGCACAAGCAGAATTTTCGCCGCATGATGCAGCACCAGGATCTGGTGGAAGAAACCGGCAAGGTCACTGCCCAGGACCGTGGCCGGCCGGCCCGGCTGTATAAATTTAAAGATCATGTTTTGCTGGAAAACATTCTGGCGGGCAGCAAGTTGCCGCAAATAAAGTAAACAATACCCCTTTTCGCATTTTCAAGCGGAGCTATTAAACTGGCTGCTTCGGCAACTTCATCGTATAAGCAAGGTGCTCAGGCCGGGTAGTAACAGCCCAGAATGGTTTTACGTCGGGCACCACTGACTGACGGCGTGCCTGCCGGTACCTGGTTGCAATGGGCCCAGGCCAGCCAGGCAAAAGCCAGGGCTTCCATGGATTGGCCGGGCACCCCGTAATCTTCACAGCGGCTTACCGGCAGGCGCGCCCGTTGGGCCAGTTCCTGCAGCAAGGGGCCATTGAACGCGCCACCGCCACAGGCAATAATTTCCTGAGTATCGGGGGCATGGGCATGAATGGCGCTGGCAATGGTTTGCGCGGTTAGCGCACGCAAGCTGGCCTGTACATCGGGGGCGCAAATGCTTTGTTTGAAGCCAGCCAGCCTGGTGTTTAGCCAGTCCAGGTTGAACAGGTCCCGGCCGGTTGATTTGGGTGGGGGGAGCGCAAACCAGGGTTCAGCTGCCAGCAAATAATTCAACAAGACTTCATTTACCGTACCACTGGCACCCCATTGACCATTTTGGTCGTACTCCTTGCCGGTGTGGTGCTGACACCATAAATCCATGAGTACATTAGCCGGGCCGGTATCAAAGCCGGCCACTTCTTTTGCGGGGTGCAAAATACTAATATTGGCCATGCCGCCCAGGTTTAATACGGTAACGGGCCGGTGTGCGCCAAACAAAGCCTGGTGAAAAGCGGGCACCAAAGGGGCGCCTTGCCCGCCGGCGGCAATGTCTTTGCTGCGAAAATCGGCCACCACCGCAATCTGCGCAAGCTCGCTTAACAAGGCAGGCGCATTCAGCTGTAGGGTGTAGCCCAGTTCGGGGCGATGGCGCACGGTTTGCCCGTGGGCGCCAATGGCGGTGACCTGTTCCGGTGCCAGTTTTGCCTGCTCCAGTAACTGTGTGCAAACTCGCGCATACAAATGGGCCAGTTCATTGGCGGCCAGGCAGGATTTTTCCAATTCATTGTGCCCTGGCGCATTCAGCGCAAGCAAATGCTGCCTTAACAAAGCCGGCATGGGCAGGCTGGCCCGGGCAAGAATGCGGGGGCGTTGTGCGGGTAAAAAGGCGGCAATGACCCCGTCAACACCGTCAGTGCTGGTGCCCGACATGAGCCCGATGAAATATTGAGTATCCCGTACAGGAGACATATGCAATCTGAATTTGGATAAAAAGGTATAATTTAGCACTGAATCGCAGGAAAAAAGCGATAATAGCAGGTCTACCCCATTATCATCCCGGTTACATTTTGCTACTG
>JAVESC010000197.1:0-2712 GCA_034006805.1 Advenella sp. | reverse complement strand
CCGGGCTTGCCTGAAGACAGTCATTAATGCTGGCAAATTCCTGGATATGAATATGCGGCAGTGCCAAAAAACCGACCGCCCTGACCAGGCTGCCCGCATCACCGTACACCACCGCCGGTGCCGGCAAGCCGTTGGCAAACAGCTTCACGACCAGTTCGGGGCCAATGCCGGCCGCATCTCCCATGGTAATGCCCAGTGGCAAAGCCACCTGTTGTAATGATTCGCCTGACATACTCCGCCCTTCCAATGAATATGATTACCCGTATTACGTATTAATAAGATTTCCGTCCACCAAGTTTAACAGTTCAGGCCTGCCATTCAGGCACAAATTCACACTTGTTGACGGCAGGGTTTCATCACATCTGTGGCAAAGCCGTCATATAATGAATCTGGATGTTTGAACAGTACCCCTATTTCTTTCTGCAAATTTTCGGCCACCCGCCCCAACGCCTTCAAGCATAACGGTATCCATTTTCATGAGTTCACAAATCAAAATCGTCGGTGCCCGACAAAACAACCTTAAAAACCTTGATGTCACGTTCAACACCGGAGAGTTCACGGTGATTACCGGGGTGTCCGGGTCCGGCAAAAGCTCTTTGGCTTTTGATACCCTGTACGCCGAAGGCCAGCGCAAGTATGTGGAAACCTTTTCCCCTTATGCGCGCCAGTTCCTGGACCGCATGGACAAACCCCAGGTGGAACGCATTGAAGGAATTTTACCGGCCATCGCGATTGACCAGACCAATCCGGTGCGCAATTCGCGCAGCTCGGTGGGCACCATGACCGAACTGAATGACCACCTGAAACTGCTGTATGCCCGTGCCGCCCGCCTGTACTGTCGCTGTTGCGCACGAGAGGTTAACAAAGACAATCCGGAAAGTATTTACCGGGCGCTGGCAAGCCTGTCGGCACAAGCCAGTGACCCACGGCTGATTATTACCTTCCCGGTCATTGTGCCGCTTAATTATTCAGAAGAAGAAATCAAGGCCTATCTTGAGCAGCAAGGCTATACGCGGATTCATGCCGAAGAAACCCGCACGGTAACCCGCCTGGTGAAAGACAAGAAGAAGAAAGAAAAACCGGTATCCGAAACCCAGCGCGTGCTGTATGTAGTGCAAGACAGGCTGCGCTTTTCAAATGCGGAAAAATCCCGTGTGATGGAAGCGCTTGAAGCCTGCCTGAAATATGGCAACGGGCATTGTTCGGTTTACGCACTAGATACTGAAAACGCCCCCCTGCATACCTGGAAATTCAGTAACCAGCTGCATTGCGCCCATTGTGACATTAGCTACTCTGCCCCCTTGCCCAGCACGTTTTCTTTCAACTCCCCCCTGGGGGCCTGCGAAACCTGCCGGGGCTTTGGCCGTGCCATGGGGATTGATTTTGGCCTGGTGATTCCCGATGAAAGCAAGTCTCTGGAAGAAGGGGCCGTTAAACCCTGGCAAACCCCCAGCTACAAAGAATGCCAGCAAGAAATGATGCAGTATGCCAAAAAAATTGGCATCCGCACGGCAACCCCCTGGAACAGTCTTAACCAGGCCGAAAAAAACTGGGTGTTGTATGGTGACCCCGAATGGAAAGGCGGCGCCTCGGCCTGGAAACACCAGTGGTACGGGGTGCAACGGTTTTTTGACTGGCTGGAAACCAAGTCCTACAAAATGCACGTGCGCGTTCTGCTATCCAAATACCGCAGCTACACGCCCTGCCCGGCCTGCCATGGCTCACGCCTGAAGCCCGATGCCAACCTGTGGCGACTGGGCAAGACCCGCCAAAATGACCCGCTTACTGGCAACTACAAACGCTTCAAGCCGGTGGGTGCCTCCTGGAGCGAAGCACAACTGAACCAACTGGGCGGTCTGGCCATTCATGACCTGATGCAGCTGCCCATCGAACGGGTGCATGCCCTATTCGGGCAATTGGAACTGGATGAAGACAACGATGCTGCCATGACCCTGGTGCTAACAGAAATCCGCACGCGCCTGAAGTTCCTGTGCGATGTGGGGCTGGGTTATTTAAGCCTGGACCGCCAAAGCCGCACCCTGTCGGGCGGCGAAGTGCAGCGCATCAACTTAACGACGGCGCTGGGCACTTCACTGGTGAATACACTTTTTGTGCTGGATGAGCCCTCTATTGGCCTGCACCCGCGTGATATGCACCGCATTATTGAAGTCATGCTGCGCCTGCGCGATGCCGGCAATACCCTGGTGGTGGTTGAACACGACCCGCAAGTGATGGTGGCCGCCAACCGGATTCTGGATATTGGCCCGGGCCCGGGCGAACGGGGCGGTGAAATCATTTTTGATGGCACGCCCAACCAATTGCGTTCGGCCTCTTCGCTTACCGGGCAATACCTGGGCGGCAAGCTAAAGGTGGAATCCCCCCGTCCCATGCCGGTCAGCAACAACACGCCCCGGCTAATTCTTGAAGGCGTGACGGCCAATAACCTCAAGCACTGCGATGTCTCTTTTCCGCTGGGCCGGCTGGTGTGCATTACCGGGGTTTCAGGCTCGGGCAAGTCTACCCTGATCCAGGATGTATTGCATCCGGCCCTGCTCAAGCATTTTGGCAAGCCCACCGAAGCTCCCGGGCCGTTTACCCATCTGCTGGGTGCCGAACAGCTGGCCGATGTGGTCATGGTAGACCAGTCTCCCATTGGCAAAACCGCCCGCTCCAACCCGGCCAGTTATGTGGGCGCTTTTGATGCCATCCGCA
>JAVESC010000196.1:0-2714 GCA_034006805.1 Advenella sp. | reverse complement strand
TGCAACAGACCGATTATCAAGCAAGCCATTTTCCCTTCGAAACTGTTAAGCTCACCCAACGAAACACTTTAAGACATACGTCTAATAACCGCATGAATCTTTACTGTACTGCCGATTGGGCAGCGCCGCAATTGTTAATGCATGATATGTTGTTTACAACGCAACGACATCAAGCAAGCAACATTTTCCCTGTTGTTAAAATATAACACATCTGTTGTTTTAATACAAAAGCGCCCGGCAATGCGGGCGATTAATGTGATCAACAAGCTGCAAATGGTTAATTGCCCTTGTTTATCTAAGGGGTTGCGGCCCCGTCCATGGCACATCTGAAGCCTAATGTGTCTAGTGTAAAGGGGGCTTTCAGGCTAGACCTGAAACCATAGCGCATGAAGGCGGCGTAGTCGCTGGGGTCTGCCACGCCTTCGGCGCCGGCACCACAAAATGCACCCAAGTCCAGGCTTAGGGTACGTCCATCCACTTCAACCTCTTCAAGATTGGATTTTTGCAGCTTGCTAGAGACGGTGGCGTTGAAGTCTTGGGTCCATTCCCAAATAAGACCGTGCATATCGTAAATGCCCCAGTAATTGGGCTGACCCTGTTTAATGGCAGGCAGACTAGCCGTGGCGGGTTTGGCATACCAGCTTAGGATTTTTTGGGTAAAGTCGTTGTCTTTGGTGGCATCCACCTTGGTGTCGGAAGCGCGGGCGGTGTATTCCCATTCAGCAATGGTAGGCAGGCGCTTGCCCTGGGCCTTGCAATAGGCCTGGGCCGCAAACCAGGACACATTGGTAACCGGGCTTTGCGCATCAATGGTTTTAGGCAGCCACTGGTCATTTTCTTTTAGCCAATGTTTAAGATAGCCCTCTTCGGCAAACATTTTCTGGATGTTATTGGGCGACCATTGCGGGTGCTGCTTAATGAAGTTGGCAAATTCCAGGTTGGTTACCGGTGTGGTATCTATACGAAATGCCCTTACCCACTCCAGTGGGCTGGCCTGGCTGGAATATAAGGGACGGTATTCGCCCTGTGGCAAACTGGCCATGTCAACCGCCTGCACCTGCATGGCAAAGGCAGACAAAATGGCGGCAATACCGGCCAGAACCGGTTTACAGGCACGGTTTCTTTTGCCATGTGTGGCATTTGCATGTTGGGAAGCCTGCTGGCAATAGGCTGTTGTCATCGTTTACTCTTTAGGTAAAAATACAAAACACTGCCTTGGGTGCACGGGCACCGCAGGCAGTGTGTACGGATTAGGGAATAAGGCATATATATAATAACGTTCATAAATATATACAGGACGCTTATCAATACTGCCTTACCCCCACGCCGGCTTTGCACGCCTTGCGGCAATGCTTAGTGCGCGCCGGGTACTGCCTGCGCAGGTTCTGCCTTGCGTTGCGCGGCCACGTCTTCAGGTGAAATTTCACCACCTTTGTTGTCCCAACTGTTTAATACATAGGTAATGACGTTGGCAACGTCATTATCGCTCATTAACATGGCAGGCATCACGCTGTTCCACTTGGTGCCGTTAACGGTAATTTCACCAGACAAACCATGCACAATGGCATTGGCAGCACGTTTGTGGTCAGCATTCAGGTAATCAGATGCGGCCAGCGGAGGAAATGCGCCGGCAATACCGGTACCGCCCGCCTGGTGACAGGCCTGGCAGTTGGCCTCATAAACGCGCTGGCCAAACTTGATTTTCTCTTCCAGGTTCTGGGCAACGACCGCTGCAGGCGCCGCGCCGGTATCAACCGACTGGATGGCGGAACCTTCTGGCAGGTAGACCGCGTCCATTTGTTTGCCAGAATAAATTTCCTTGTTTTCAGGGCCGGTTACTTTGATATTACCCAGCGCACCTTTGTTAAAGGCACGGAAGATGGAGTGATCAACCATGACCAGGTCACCGGGCACGTCTACCTTGAATTCAACCATGGTGGCGCCACCGGCCGGAACCAGGGTGGTCTGGATATGTTCATTCACCAGTTTGCCACCTTCAACATAGACTTTGTCGAAGATTTCACCAATCACGTGAAAGGAAGACACCAGGTTGGGACCACCGTTACCCACGAACAGGCGAACGTTTTCACCTACTTCCGCTTTCAGGGCGTTTTCACCCGCCAGGGCACCTACGGAACCGTTGAAGACCACATAATCGGCGTGTTCGTCAATGGCTTTTTTCATGTCAAAAGGCTGCAGGCCGGGTTCACCATAGCCACCTTTGGTATAGAAGTCACCTTGCATGACATAGTATTCGCGATCAACTTCAGGCAGGCCATCTTTAGGCTCTACCAGAATCAAACCGTACATGCCGTTGGCAATGTGCATGCCCACCGGCGAGGTGGCACAGTGGTAAACATACAGACCGGGGTTAAGCGTTTTAAAACTGAATACAGAGGTATGTCCAGGCGCGGTTAATGAAGAGGCCGCACCGCCGCCAGGACCGGTAACCGCGTGCAAGTCAATATTGTGTGGCATTTTTGAGCTGGGGTGGTTGGACAGGTGAAATTCAACCGTGTCACCTTCGCGCACACGCAGGAAGGTGCCTGGTACGGTGCTGTCGAATGTCCAGTACATGTAGTCTACGCCATCGGCCATTTTCATGACTTTTTCAACGGTTTCCATTTCTACCACCACGCGGGCCGGATGTTTGCGGGTAATGGGTGGCGGCACCATTGGGGGTGCCGTACGTACGGCATGCTCGATAGGCAATT
>JAVESC010000195.1:0-2735 GCA_034006805.1 Advenella sp. | reverse complement strand
GAAACAATTGGGAGATAGACGTTTGTGCAATCACCCCATACAAAATCATGATGATTGAAGGGGGAATCAGGGCACCAATGGTACCGGCTACCGCAACCGTACCGGTTGCCAGGCTAGGATCATATTTGTAGCGAAGCATTTCCGGAATAGCGATCCGGCCCATAGCGGCAGAGCAGGCAATGGAAGATCCCGAAACAGCGGCAAAGCCTGCCGATCCAAAAATCGAAGCGATCGCCAAACCGCCAGGCACGCCTGCCAACCAGGCCCTGGCAGCCTTGAACATACCTTGGGTCAGGTTGGTGTGATAGCAGATAAAACCCAGGAACAAAAACAAAGGTACTGAGCTGAGGGTCCAGTTAGCGGCAAAGTTGTAAGGAATGATACCCAGTGAAGACATGGCAATATCAACACCAACCACTGCCCAGATACCCACAAACGAAACGGCTATCAGGGTAAAACCGATGGGCATTTTAAGCAGTAACAATACAAATAAAACAACAAGTCCTAAAAATCCGATGCCAATATCGCTCATTTTTGCTCCCCAATCATCTGGTTATTTTCTTTATTCATTACGAAAAGCAAAAACTTCACCAGGCAATAAACACCCAATAAGCCAGCCCCAAAGCACAAGATGAAGTAACTTGGCCAGGTAGGAATTGTGTAATCACCTTGCATGACCGAGGTTTTGGACGCCAGATTTTTCAAGGCGACCCCCCAGGATACATAGGCGATTAAAAATGCGGTGACTGACACAAACAGACTGCCGAACATATCAACGGCCTTATTCATTTTTGGCGAGAAAAAGCCAGAGACAAGCTCGACTGAAATCGCCGCTTTGGTTTGCTCGGTATAGGCCAATGGCAAAAAAATCGCGATAATCATGTAGTAGTGCGCAACGAACGTGATGGTTCCTGGCAAAGGTTTATTGATAAAAAACCTGGCCACAATATCCGCTGTCACATGGATCATCATTAATGCAATTGCCGCTCCACCAATCAAGGTAATCACTCGATTGATTTTTTGTAGAAATAATTCTATGTTATTCATTATTCATGCTCTCTAATTTCACATCCATCCCGGACGGGTTTGCTCTCCAAACACGTCCTGGCCTTTGAAATAACGTTTAGCTATGAATTTTCCAAAACCAGACGGCCTTCAACCTGCCCTTTGGTCAGCTGGTTCAAGGCATCATCGGCCTCATCCAGTGGCCTGATTTGAATAGGCAGATTGATCAAGTCGTGTTTGTTGGCAAACTCAATCAGCTCTTTCAGGTCATCCAATGACCCCGTGTAAGAACCAATAATTGAAATGGCTTTGGTAATAATGTAGGGAATGGGGTAAGACAGCTCTCCACCGTGCAAACCAACAATAATCAGTTTGCCACCTTTGCGGGCCAGGTTAAGACCCATTTGGACTGTCGCATCACCACCCACAAAATCAAGAACAGCGGCACAATTGGCATTGCCTGCCTGCAACACCGCTTCCAGCACATTTTCCTGGGAGGAATCAAAGACGGATGTGGCACCGACTTTCAGGGCAAGCTCACGTTTTTGCTCGGACAAATCCAGGCCAATAATGTTTTTCACGCCCAGTAAAGACAAGGTTCTGATGGCAAGCAAACCTAAACCACCGCAACCAATCACAACAACGGCTTCATCGTCATGAACATCCCCCATTTTTTTAATGGCTGAAAAAGTGGTTAACCCCGAACATGCCAACAAAGAAGCATGGGACGGATTCAAATTACCCAAGTCCATTAAATAACGTGGATGCGGCACCAATACATACTGGGAATAACCACCCGGTTTAAAAACGCCTAACGCGGCAGGCTTGGTGCAAAGATTTTCTTCGCCTCTTTTGCAAACAGAGCACTCACCACATCCAATCCATGGATAAACCAGCATTTGTTTGCCAGGCTGAATTTCCCCAGCCTGATCGCCGGCGGCTTCAATCGTACCCACAATTTCATGGCCCAAGGTGACGGGCAACTTAATACCACGATCTTCAAGCGATAACTTTTTGCCTTGCCCAAGACCATAATAGCCTTCATAAATGTGAACATCACTATGACATACACCACAATAATTCACGCGCACCAGAACTTCAGTTCCTGTGGGTTTAGGCAGTTCCACTTCCGTTCTTTTCAGTCCCATGCCAAACTCATTGAACTGGTACCGCACGTAAGTATTGATTTCAGTCGTCATATTTCAAGCTCCCCCAAGGGTAAATATTTTGTTTAATGCTAAAGCGATATGGCTTACTTAAAAGCAAATTTGTTCGCATATCGCACATTTATTACGCTAATCGCACAAACGAATATAACTGCACCCATTCTGACCGTCAATTCTTTTGTCCCCTAACCTAGGGTAAGTCTGGATATAAAAATGTTCTTTTTCACAACAGATTTTTACTGATAATTTATTTTTAGACTTTTGAACCCTAAAACAATGATTTCTACTTTTATACGTATTTACACCAAAATAAAAGCCGCACATGTGCGGCTTTTTTTAAAAAAAATCTTTACGCTACTGCAACCCCAACCTTTTACCTAGGCCAGTACGCCGGACAATAAATTTCTCCAGCTCAGCCAGCAGGAACAGTAACAACCCGGCAGCCAGCACCTTGCCCCATTCCAGCAGTGACAGGCTGGCAGAATTGAAGATGGTTTGCATAATTGGCAAATAGGTATAGGCCAGTTGCAAAGGGATGCAGGCGGCCACGGCAAGCAAGATATA
>JAVESC010000194.1:0-2742 GCA_034006805.1 Advenella sp. | reverse complement strand
AGGTCACCGATTTGCGCCAGGCCTTGCAGGGTGAGTTGTCACAGCGCAATTTCGGCGCAGCGGTTCGATTGGAAATTTCCGATGATACCCCTGCAGAGCTGGAAGTTTTCCTGCAATCCGAATTTGCACTGACACTACGGGATACTTACCGTACTGATGGGGCGGTCAACCTGACCCGAATCATGCCCTTGTGTGATATTGATGCGGGCACAGAATTGGTGTTTCCCGGTTACAGGGCTAAAATCCCGCCTCCCTTTGACAAAATGGAAGACCATCCCGAGCACATGTTCAGTGCCATCGCCAAAGAAGATCTGCTGTTGCATCATCCTTACCAATCTTTTGGTCCGGTACTTGATTTTTTAACGGCAGCCGCTATAGACCCAGCCGTGGTGGCAATCAAACAAACTATTTACCGTACCGGTGAAGATTCCGAGTTAATGCGTCTGCTGGTGATGGCAGCCAAGTCGGGTAAGGAAGTTACCGTGGTCGTAGAGTTAATGGCTCGCTTTGATGAACAAACCAATATCAATTGGGCCGCCAAACTGGAAGAGGTTGGGGCGCATGTGGTGTATGGGGTAGTGGGTCATAAAACCCATGCCAAAATGGCGTTGGTGTTAAGAAAAGAAGGGCGTCGCATTGTGCGTTATGGCCACTTGGGGACAGGGAATTATCATCCGAGCACCGCGCGTTTATATACCGACTTTGGCATGCTAACCGCTAACCGGGATATTACCGAGGATATGGATAAGATCTTCTCGCTGTTAACCGGTCTGGGGGCAAGGCGCCCGTTAAAATTACTGCTGCAGTCTCCATTTACCCTGCATGAAAAAATGGTGGCGTTTATTAACAACGAGGCTGACAATGCCCGTCAGGGTAAAAAAGCCCGTATTATGGCAAAAATGAATTCCCTGCTGGATGTGCAGGTTATTCATGCGCTTTATGAGGCAAGCCAGGCGGGGGTTGAGGTTGACTTGATTGTGCGTGGCGTATGTGCCTTGCGTGCCGGGGTGGCCGGTATGTCGGAAAATATTCGCGTACGTTCCATTGTGGGGCGTTTCCTTGAGCATTCCCGGGTATTTTATTTTTATGACGATGGTAAAGAACAGGTCTATCTTTCTTCGGCAGACTGGATGGAACGCAATTTTTTCCGTCGTGTAGAGGTAGCGTTTCCGGTTTTAAGTCCTGTACTTAAAAAGCGGGTTATTGCCGAATCCTTTACCTATGCGCTTAAAGATAATGTATTGGCCTGGGAGCAACAGGCAGACGGCAATTATGTGCGGGTCCGGAACCGTCGCCAGCGTTTTAATTTGCAAAGCCATTTAATGGGATTGTTGGGTAAATAATTTTTCTGCCCCATAAGCGGAAGCAAGCCTGGTCAGGCATTTAATCGGGGGCAGGTGTTAACAGCCTTAAGGATTGTTAATAGAAACTGTCACAATCATGTCATATTCGGGATTTACTATGTCGTCATTGGTACAAAAATCCATTTACACTTTTCTCGAAAGGAAAAATAATGTTGAAGCATGCATTTAAACGCGTTACATTGGCAGTCGCTTTGGGCACTGCTGCTTTTTCAGTACAGGCCGCCAGCAATGTAACGGGTGCAGGCGCCTCTTTCCCATATCCTATTTATGCAAAATGGGCATCTGAGTACGCAGCGCAAACGGGTAATAAAATTAATTACCAGTCAATCGGTTCAGGCGGTGGTCAACAGCAAATTATTGCTAAAACCGTTGATTTTGGTGCTTCAGACGATCCAATGAAAGCCGATAAGCTCACAGAAAGCAACTTGCTTCAATTCCCTGCCGTTATCGGTGGTACCGTACCTGTTGTTAATATTGAGGGTATCAAACCAGGTGAACTGAAACTGTCCGGTTCGTTGCTGGCTGATATTTTCCTGGGTAAAATTAAGAAATGGAATGATCCTGCTATCGTTGCCCTGAATGCAGATCTTAAATTGCCAGGTTCCGATATCATTGTTGTTCATCGTTCAGACGGTTCAGGTACCACTTTTGGCTGGACCAACTATCTGTCTAAAGTTTCTCCCGAGTGGAAAGAAACCGTAGGTGAAGGCAAAGCGGTTAAATGGCCGGTAGGTCAAGGCGGTAAAGGTAATGAAGGTGTAGCCGCTTATGTGGGTCAATTGAAAAATTCGGTTGGCTATGTCGAGTACGCCTACGCCAAACAAAACAACCTGTCCTGGACACAATTGCAAAACCTGGACGGAAAATTTGTTCAGCCAGAACAAAAAGCATTCGCAGCAGCTGCCGCCAATGCTGACTGGAAAGGTACGCCAGGCATGGGTGTTGTATTAACTAACGAACCGGGTGCAGAATCCTGGCCTGTTACTGCCGCCACTTTCATTCTGGTACACAAAGTTGCCACAAAGCCCGAGCAAACAAAAGCAGTGTTGTCATTTTTTGACTGGGCATTCAAAAACGGTGCCAAAACAGCGACCGAACTGGACTATGTGCCTTTGCCAGAGGCGGTTACCAGCCAGGTTCGCGATGCATGGGCATCTGAAATTAAAACAGCGGGTGGTGAAGCAGTTTGGAAATAAACAACGGGTTATTCAACTAATTGGCTAACCTTGTTTGAAAAACATGGCGGTTATTAAAAAACCGCCATGTTTTTTGCAAAATTAAAAGTAGAGTCGAGAATGAGCGCTACAATAACCCCTTCCGTTTCTTCAAATATTAAAATTGCTGATTCAGCCATGAAAAAAGATATCCCACCAAACCC
>JAVESC010000056.1:0-19399 GCA_034006805.1 Advenella sp. | reverse complement strand
TCACCCAAATGCCATCTTCTTTGGCCTGCGCGCCAACCGTTTTCGTTTTGAGCATGACGTTGTCAAATCGGCCGGCATTCATTTTTTGCCAAACCTTAACCAGATCGCGGTCGGCTCCCTGCATCAGGCCGTCTTGCATTTCCACCACATCAAGACGGGAACCCAAGGCAGAATACACCGTGCCCATTTCAAGACCGATAATACCACCACCCACAATCAGCATTTTATTGGGGATAGACTTGAGTTGCAAGGCACCGGTTGAATCAACAATACGGTCATCCTCGGGCAGAAAAGGCAATTTTACCGACTGGCTACCTGCTGCGATAATGGCATTTTTAAATGCCAGCACTTCCGAGGTGCCGTCTGGCTTGGCAACGGCAAGATGATGGCTGTCTGTAAACTCACCAACACCGGTTACTATAGTAACCTTGCGGGCTTTGGCCATACCAGCCAAGCCACCTGTAAGCTTGCCAATAACGCCGTCTTTATAAGCACGGAGTTTATCAAGGTCAATAACCGGCTCACCAAATGAAATACCATTGGCGGCAAGATGTTTGGCTTCTTCAAGTACGGCAACATTATGCAGCAGTGCCTTGGAAGGAATACAACCCACATTCAGGCAAACCCCGCCCAATGTAGCGTAGCGCTCAACCAAAACCACTTTCAGGCCAAGATCGGCGGCGCGGAAAGCCGCTGAATAACCGCCAGGGCCTGCACCCAATACCAGAACGTCATAGGCATCATCGGAAACAGGTGCCGCTGTAACAGCAGCCTGAGGCACAGCGCTTGCCGCAACAGGCTCGGCCTTGGCTGCGGCAGGTGCAGCAGCTGCCGGTTCCGCTTTGGCGGCACCACTGCTTTCCAGTGTCAGGATGACACTGCCTTCAGCAACCTTGTCACCCAGTTTTACCTGAAGCGCTATCACCTTGCCTGAGACAGACGAAGGAATTTCCATGGAAGCCTTGTCTGACTCGACCGTAATAAGACTTTGCTCTTCAGCAACCTCATCACCGGGAGCAACCAGAATCTCAATGATTTCAACACTGTCGAAATCACCGATATTGGGTACTTTAACTTCAATTTGACTCATTGTTGACCCCTTCGTCTCAGATTAATACCCGGCGGAAATCAGCCAGCAAAGAACCCAGATAAGCATTAAACCGGGCTGCGGCCGCACCATCGATTACCCTGTGATCAAATGACAGGGACAAAGGCAGCATTAAGCGGGGCTCAAAAGCCTGGCCGTTCCAGACCGGTTTATGGGTTGAACGGCAAACCCCCAGAATGGCCACCTCGGGCGCATTGATAATTGGCGTAAAGGAAGTGCCACCAATTCCCCCCAAAGAGGAAATGGTAAAACAACCGCCCTGCATTTGAGAGGGAGACAATTTGCCATCACGCGCCAGCTTGGCCAGCTCGGAAGACTCTTTGGCAATATCTGAAATGCTTTTCTTGTCAGCGTCTTTCAGGACAGGCACAACCAATCCATTGGGTGTGTCTGCCGCAAAACCAATGTGATAATACTGTTTCAGTATCAGGTTATCACCTTCAAGAGAGGCATTGAATTCCGGAAATTTCTTCAGGGCTGCAACAACCGCCTTGATAATGAAAGCCAGCATGGTGAACTTGGTGCCCGCTTTTTCGTGCTCTTTATTCAGTTTTACACGCAGTGCTTCCAGATCGGTAATATCGGCCTCATCATTATTGGTCACATGGGGAATCATGACCCAATTGCGATGCAGGTTGGCGCCTGATATTTTCTTGATGCGTGACAAAGGCTTGCTTTCCACAGGCCCGAATTTGCCAAAATCAACTTTAGGCCAATCCAGCACTGACAGGCCACTACCACCAACTTGAGTACTGCTGGTTGTTGCATGCGTACTAATGCCGACAGACAGTGCCGCTTTTACGAATTTGCGTACATCATCCTGGATAATACGGTGTTTTTCGCCCGTTCCGGTAACCTGGCTTAAATCAACCCCCAATTCTCGCGCAAATTTCCTTACCGACGGTGAAGCATGCGGCAAATTGCGTGTTGAGGTTGTGGCAATAGCATAAGCTGCAGTCGGTGAAACCCTGAACTCGGACGGAACATTGGCTGTTCCAGGAATGCGGTCTGAGCCCGGGAGTTGTGCCATCACTTCGTGACGGGCCGCCTGAACCGGTTCTGGTTCGGCTGCCACAGTTGCCGGCGCAGCAGATGCGACATTGCTGCCTTCCAGTGCAAGTACCAGGGAGCCTTTACTTACCTTGTCACCCACCTTGACGGCCAGCTGGGTTACGGTACCCGCGTGGGAAGACGGGATTTCCATGGAAGCCTTGTCTGATTCTACGGTAATCAGGCTTTGCTCCACTTCGACCTTGTCACCCACAGCAACCAGGACCTCAATGACTTCCACTTCATCAAAGTCACCAATATCCGGCACAACCACATTGGCAGGGCCAGAAGCAGCCACAGGCGCAGGGGCTGCAGCGGCTGAAGACGGCTCTGCAACGGCAGGGGCTGTCTCTTTAGCTGCAGGCGCTTCCGCTTTTGCAGGCTGCGCTGCGGCACCCGATGCCTCCAGTTCAAGAATGACACTGCCTTCTTTGACTTTGTCACCTAAATTGACTTTAAGGCTTTTGACAATGCCCGCGTCTGAAGACGGGATTTCCATGGAAGCTTTGTCTGACTCTACAGTAATCAAACTTTGTTCTGCTTCTACCTTATCACCAACAGCAACCAATATCTCAATGACTTCAACTTCGCTGAAATCTCCGATATCCGGTACTTTAATTTCTAACAATGTGCTCATATCGAAAGACCTCAAGCGTGATGTGGGTTGGATTTAGCCGGGTTGACATCATATTTTTTAATCGCTTCCTCTATTGTTGAGGCCGGGATCTTACCTTCATCTGCCAATGCCTTAAGTGCAGACAATACAACAAAATGACGATCCACCTCGAAGTGCTCCCGCAGTTTGAAACGGAAATCGGAGCGGCCAAAACCGTCTGTTCCCAATACTTTATAGCTGCGATTGGCGGGAATGAATTCACGAATCTGATCAGCAAAAAGCTTCATGTAATCGGTAGAAGCAATAATTGGGCCTTCTGTGCTTTCCAGTTGTTGGGTTACATAAGGAACCTGTGGTTTCTGGGCGCCCGGGTTAAGCAGATTATAACGATTGCAATCCAGACCATCACGACGCAACTCGGTAAAGCTGGTAACGCTCCAGACATCGGAAGCAATATTCCAGTCCTGTTCCAGCAGTTTCTGCGCTTCAAGCACTTCTAGCAGGATGGTGCCTGAACCCATAAGCTGTACGCGGTTCTGGCCTTTTTCGGTAGAGCGGAACTTGTAAATACCTTTGATGATGCCCTCTTCGTCACCGGCTTTCAAACCAGGCTGTTCATAGTTTTCATTCATTACTGTCAGGTAATAGAAAACGTTTTCCTGGTTTTCAACCATGCGCTTCAGGCCGTGCTGCATAATGACAGCCAGTTCGTGCGCGAAAGCCGGGTCATAAGAAACACAATTCGGAATGGTTGACGACATAATGTGACTATGTCCGTCTTCATGCTGCAAGCCTTCACCGTTCAGGGTAGTGCGACCGGCTGTTCCACCCAGCAGGAAACCACGCGCCTGCATATCACCCGCTGCCCAGGCCAGGTCACCAATACGCTGGAAACCAAACATGGAGTAGTAAATGAAGAAAGGAATCATTACACGGTTATTGGTGGAGTATGAGGTTGCTGCCGCAATCCAGGAAGCAAAAGCGCCTGCCTCGTTAATACCCTCTTGTAACAGCTGCCCATTGGCGGCTTCTTTGTAATACATGACCTGGTTTTTATCAACCGGGGTGTATTTCTGGCCCTCGGGTGCATAAATACCAATTTGACGGAACAGGCCTTCCATACCAAAGGTACGCGACTCGTCAGCCAGAATAGGTACGATGCGGTCACTGATGGATTTTTCACGCAGTAACTGGTTCAGGAAACGAACAAAAGCCTGTGTAGTTGAAATTTCACGCCCTTTGGCCGTTGGCTCAAGGATGGCATTGAACTTGTCAAGTGCCGGTACTTTAAGTTTTTCATCGGCCAATGCACGGCGTTTTGGATAATACCCACCCAGTTTTTCGCGATGTTCACGCAGGTATTTCATTTCGGCCGAATCTTCGGAAGGCCTGAAATAAGGCAATTCTTCCAGTTTGTCGTCGGGCACGGGTATATTAAAACGGTCACGGAATTCACGCAGGGAATCCAGATCCAGTTTTTTCTGCTGGTGGGCCGGGTTTTTGCCTTGGGCAACATGACCCAGGCCATAACCTTTAATGGTTTTTGCCAGAATAACCGTTGGCTGGCCTGTGGTTTTCACGGCAGCATCAAAGGCGGCATAAACTTTGTTGGGATCATGACCACCACGGTTCAGGCGCCAGATTTCCTGGTCACTCATGCGGCTAACCATATCCAGCAGTTCAGGATGCTTGCCAAAGAAGTGCTCACGTACATATGCACCATCATTGGCTTTATAAGCCTGGTATTCACCGTCAACGGTTTCTTCCATCACGCGACGCAAAATACCTTCTTTATCACGTGCCAGGAGAGGATCCCAGTAACCACCCCAGATCAGCTTGATCACGTTCCAGCCACTACCACGGAAATCACCTTCCAGCTCTTGGATGATTTTACCGTTACCGCGAACAGGACCGTCAAGGCGCTGCAGGTTGCAGTTAATCACAAAAATCAGGTTATCCAGTTTTTCACGGGCAGCCAGGCTGATGGCGCCCAGGGATTCGGGCTCGTCCATTTCACCATCACCGCAGAAAACCCAGACTTTACGATTGCTGGTGTCTGCAATGCCACGCGCATGCAAATACTTCAGGAAGCGGGCCTGATAAATAGCCATTAATGGGCCAAGACCCATGGAAACGGTTGGGAACTGCCAGAAGCCAGGCATGAGTTTGGGGTGCGGGTAAGAGGACAAGCCCTTGCCACCCACTTCCTGGCGGAAGTGTTCCAGCTGGTCTTCGGTAAGACGGCCTTCAAGATAGGCACGACCATAAACCCCCGGCGATGAATGCCCCTGGAAGTAAACCAGATCACCACCGTGGTCTTCGGTTTCAGCATGCCAGAAATGGTTCTGGCCGCAACCAATCATGGTTGCCAGAGAGGCAAAAGAAGCAATGTGACCACCCAGATCGCCACCATCAGCAGGCTCGTGTTTATTGGCGTTCACAACCATTGCCATGGCATTCCAGCGCACATAGGAACGGATGCGCTCTTCAAGTGCCAGATTGCCAGGATTTGGTGGTTCCAGCCCGGGGGGAATGGTATTTACATAAGCGGTATTTGGAGAAAACGGAATATTCGATCCTGAACGACGGGCCAAATCAATCAATTTTTCCAGTAAAAAGTGTGCTCTGTCAGGACCTTCCCGGTCCAATACTGCTTCAAGCGCTTCAAGCCATTCTTGCGTTTCAACTGCATCAACATCTGCGAGTTGTGCAATTTGCTGTTTGAGATCAGGCGATGACATCGTTTTCTCCTGTGAGAATTTGCTTTATGCAAATCACTTATTTTCTAATATTGTTCTACCCAATTAAAGCACACTGTACCTTAAAAGCAGAATACGGCAATGCAAACTACCGGTCTACCGGTAGTCAAATATAAATAATGCGACTTACATTCTAAGAGACTGACACCATTCACACAAGCTAAATTTTATATAATGATATAACTTTTCATATTGTGAAATTTAATGGGTTTTTTACAACTGTCATTAAAAATTTACCTGAGGGACTAAAACCAGTATCATAGATAAATCTCTCAATTACAATACCCATTTATTTTCAAGAGTTTTTGTAACATCAATGTCTGACTTGCCCAATAAATCCCTACTGGCTTCGTCGTTTTACGACAATGCAAAAATAACAAAAAAAGGCCTTTATTGGATTACGCCTGTATTCGTGCTTGTCTTGTATCTGCTTGTCATGACCGGCTTCTTCTGGCTACAACAAATACACAAAGAAAGCGTCATGTTTGTTACTGTCGATGAAGAAACCAAACAGGAACGCCTGCTGTTCTTTGTTATGGCGCTTTCCCTTATTATTATCATCAGCTTACTGGCTTTATGGCGCTATACGCGTTTTCGCTCAAATGCAGAAGCCGCACTATTGGCGGAAACCAGTTTCCGCCGTGCCATGGAAAACTCCATGTCCACAGGTATGCGCGTCCTGGACATGCAAGGCCGCATTGCTTATGTCAACCCGGCTTTCTGCCGCATGATGGGATGGAACGAAGCCGATTTATTAGGCAAAAGTATCCCATATCCCTATTGGGTACCCGGCAAATATGACGAACATCAGCGTATTCTGGACACCCTCATGTCGGGCAAAACCCCCAGTACCGGCCTGGAAGTCGAAGCCCAGCGACGTGATGGTTCACGGTTTACTTCCCGTATGTACGTATCCCCCCTGCGGGACCCCAACGGAGAGCAAATTGGCTGGATGACCTCCATGACCGACATCACAGAGCCCAAACGGGTTCGGGAAGCCTTAACCGCAGCCCATGAGCGTTTCATGACGGTACTTGAAGGGCTTGATGATGCCATTTCCGTTGTGGCTGACACACCTGCCGGGCTTGAACTGTTATTTGCAAACCGCACCTACCGTCGTCTTTTTGGCTCCCAACCAAACGGTCACAGCGAACTGATGGGCGGTCGCCGTGGCCGTTTCAGTGGCATAACTATTGAGCAGTACGCCCCTTCAGCAGACTGCTGGTTTGAAGTACACCACCGAATGCTAATCTGGACCGACGGCAGGAAGGTACGCATGCAGGTTGCGCGGGATATTACCGAAAGACGCAAACACGAAGAAGACTCCCGGATCCAGCAGGAAAAAATCCAGCTTACCAGCCGGCTGACCACCATGGGAGAAATGGCCTCTTCGCTGGCACATGAACTAAACCAACCTCTAACCGCCATTGCCAATTACAATATGGCCATTGTAGCCATGATTAAATCAGGCAATATATCCCAGGAAAAACTCCTGTCCGCCCTTGAAAAATCAGCTAACCAGGCTGAGCGGGCCGGTAAAATCATTAGCCGCATCCGTGAATTCGTCAAACGAAGCGAACCTCGCCGTCAAAGCACGCCCGTCTCCGATATTATCAACAACACACTTGACCTTGCCGATATTGACGCCCGCAAGCGCGGCATAAAAATCAAGGCCAACGTGCCCGATGACCTGCCCAATGTATTGGCGGACCCCATTCTTATCGAACAGGTATTGCTTAATCTGGTAAAAAACGGCCTCGAGGCCATGACCAACAGTGAAGCCGATTCTCTTTACGTTAATGCCTACCTGCATGACAAGCAAATTGAAGTGCGCGTTGTTGACCGCGGTCACGGCCTGAAAGAACCGGAGCGTTTATTTGAACCATTCTTCAGCACAAAGTCAGAGGGGCTTGGCATGGGGCTCAATATTTGCAGAACAATTATTGAATCCCACCATGGAAGGCTCTGGGCTGAAGCAAACCCCGAAGGCGGAACTATATTCCGCTTCTTACTCCCCTGTGCTCCAAAAGAGCAACACCCAGAACAATGATTAAAGGAAGCAAACTATGACAACAACCAATTGCACCATTTTTATCGTGGACGATGACGAGGCAGTCAGGGATTCGCTGCGCTGGTTACTGGAAGCCAATGGCTACCAGGTCCAGGCGTTTGAAAGTGGAGAGAAATTTCTCGACAGCTATGACCCGTCAATCATCAGCGTGCTAATTGCGGACGTTCGCATGCCTGGCATGACAGGGCTGGAACTGCAGGAAGAACTCATCAAACGGGATGCCCCACTTCCGATTGTCTTTATTACCGGTCACGGTGATGTACCCATGGCGGTATCAACCATGAAAAAAGGGGCTGTTGACTTCCTCGAAAAACCTTTCAATGAAGCCGATTTGCGTGAAGTCATTGCCCATATGGTGGTGCAGGCCCAAGACAAGGCTTCTATTGCCGAACAACAAAAGAACCATCAGGCACTTCTTGCCCGGCTGACATCACGCGAACAACAGGTACTGGGTCGAATTGTCGCTGGCCGGCTTAACAAGCAAATTGCCGATGATCTGAATATCAGCATTAAAACCGTTGAGGCCCATCGGGCCAATATTATGGAAAAACTCGAAGTAACCACTGTCGCTGACTTAATGAAAGTGGCACTGGCTAAGTAATTGAAACGCAAGGACATTTGAATGACTGCTCGCATTATTGACGGAAAAAAACTCGCCGAAACAATCAAACTGAATCTGGCGGATCGCATCAACACACTGAAAGAAAAGGATATTATTCCCGGCCTTACCGTGATTCTGGTTGGTGATGACCCGGCTTCCCAGGTTTACGTCAGGAACAAGGCTAATACATTTACCAAATTAGGTCTTAACTCTTCGGTCGAACAATACCCGGCAAGCTTAAGCGAAGAAGCCCTGTGCGACCGGATTCGCGAACTTAATAACGACCCTTCCGTTCACGGTATATTGGTTCAACTGCCCTTGCCTGCCAACCTTGACGCCAACAAGGTCATTGAAACTATCAGCCCCGAAAAAGACGTTGATGGATTTCATATCAGCAATGCCGGTGCATTAATGACTGGCCGTCCCCTGTTCATTCCATGCACGCCTTATGGCGTCATGAAAATGCTTGAATCTGAAAACATTGAACTTCGCGGTGCCGAAGCGGTCGTCATTGGAGCCAGCAATATCGTTGGTAAACCCATGGCACTGCTTTTGCAAAAAGCGGGTGCTACCGTTACCATTTGCAACTCCAAAACCAAAGATTTAGCTGCACATACCAAACGCGCTGATATCCTGGTGGTTGCCACCGGACGTCCTGGCATGGTTACCGGTGACATGATTAAACCGGGTGCCATTGTCATCGACGTCGGCATCAACCGTGGCGCAGATGGTAAACTCATGGGTGATGTAGAATTTTCTTCTGCCAAAAATGTTGCCGGCGCAATCACACCTGTCCCGGGTGGCGTTGGCCCCATGACCATTGTCATGCTGCTGGTTAACACCATCGAAGCCGCAGAACGTAAACTTTAACTTAAAAGAATCCATGAATAGCAATCCCTTATTAGCCCCCTTGTCCGAACTCATCGATTACAGTGCCATCAAGCCCGAACATCTGGCACCCGCACTAAACAGCCTGCTTGACGAGACCCGTCTTGCCATTAATGAAATTGTTGAAAAGGTTAAAGAGCCAACCTGGGATTCTTTCATAGAGCCTTTGGAATACGACTCTGCCCGCTTATGGCGGGCATGGTCGGTAGCCGGTCATTTGAATTCGGTGGTTAACACACCAGAGTTGCGCGATGCATACAATGCCATGCTGCCCAAAATAACCGAATTTTCAACCTGGATCGGCCTTAACAAAGAACTGTATCAGCAATACCTCAAACTCTCACAATGCGAAGCCTTTAACCATTTTACGCCAACCCGCCAACGCATTATCGAACTGGCGTTACGAAATTTCCGGCTTAGCGGTGTAGAACTTGAAGGTGAAAACAAAGAGCGCTATGCCAAAATTAGCGAAAAAATCGCCTTAACCTCACAAAAATTTTCTGAAAACTCCCTGGATGCCGTTGACTCCTGGGAGTTAATCATATCTGATGAAAAAGAACTGGAAGGTTTGCCACAAGACGCAATTAATGCCGCCAGACAAACCGCCCAGGCAGAAAACAAGGAAGGCTGGAAGTTCACGCTTAAAATGCCTTCGTACCTGCCTGTCATGCAATACGCCAAAAGCCAGCCCTTGCGTGAAAGACTCTATCGTGGCTACGCCACCATTGCCTCAGAGCAAGGTAACGCCCAATTCGACAACTCATCAAACATTGAAAAACTGCTGGCACTCAGAACTGAAGAGGCTCACTTGCTGGGCTACGGTGACTTTGCCCAGATGCGTCTTGAAACCCGCATGGCAGACAGTGCCGCTCAGGTTGTAGACTTCCTGCGCAACCTTGCCACAAAAGCCAAACCCTTTGCCCAGAACGATGTCGATGCGCTTAAGCAATTTGCCAGCCAGTCATTGGGTCTGGATGATCTCCAGCCATGGGACTATGCCTACGTATCCGAACAATTGCGCCAGTCCCGTTATGCTTACTCTGACGAAGAAGTGAAGCAGTATCTACCAGAGCCCAAAGTGATTGACGGTTTGTTTTATGTCATTGGCACCCTGTTCAATGTTGAGCTTGTGCCATTCAAGGCACCTGTCTGGCACGAAAGTGTGGCTGTCTATGCCGTTAAAGAAAACAATAACCTTATTGGTTATCTATACACTGACTTATATGCCCGTGCCGGCAAACAAAGTGGTGCCTGGGTAGACAGCGAACGCACGCGTCACCTGCATGGTGACAATCTGCATACGCCGGTGGTTTACCTAACCTGCAACTTCCCCCCGCCACAAGGCAAGAAACCTGCCCTGCTCACTCATGACGACGTCATCACCCTGTTCCATGAATCAGGACATGCCCTGCATGCGCTGCTTTCCAAGGTCAATGAACCGGCAGCCTCGCCGTTTGCAAGTGTAGAGTGGGATGCCATAGAATTGCCTTCCCAGTTCATGGAAAATTTCTGCTGGGAATGGTCTGTTCTGCAAAAACTGTCTGGCCATTGGGAAACCCAGGAACCGTTGCCTGAATCCCTTTACCAGAAAATGCTGGCGGCAAAAAATTATCAAAGCGGTATGCAAACCGTGCGCCAGATAGAATTTGCCCTGTTTGACATGCTTTTGCACCAACGTACCAGCCAAACGTCCATTGCCGATGTCCTTGCACTCCTTAATGAAGTGCGTCAAGAGGTAGCGGTTATTATTCCTCCGGCATGGCACCGCTTTCCACACAATTTTTCTCATTTGTTTGCCGGTGGCTATGGGGCCGGTTATTACAGTTACAAATGGGCAGAAGTGCTTTCATCTGACGCTTACAGCCTTTTTGAAGAAAACACGCTTGATAATCATGGTACGCTTAACCCTATCATCGGTAACAAATTCAGGCAAGAAATCCTGGCGGTTGGCGGCTCCCGTCCTGCCGCAGAATCCTTCAAGGCTTTCCGTGGCCGTGAACCCAGCCCCGATGCATTGTTACGGCATTGCGGTATGACCGAAGAAGTAGCCTGATAAAATTTTGGTATCACGCTTAATGATCAAGAAAACCCTGCTTTCATCTATATTGGCGGTGGCTTTGATACATTCTGTTCCTGCCCAAGCGCAGGAACAGAACTTGGCCAAGCCCAGTGTTATTTATAAAATAACAGGTCGGCTGCCCGACTTAAAATTCAGTTTAAACGGCGCGCAAGACAAAACCATTACAGAAAAGGATGTCAGGGGTAAAGTCGTGCTTTTGTTTTTTGGCTACGCCAGCTGCCCCGACATTTGCCCCACCACCATGGCGCAATTGACTGCGGTCAAAAGCATACTCGGCGAAAACGCCGATAATATCCAGATTATATTTCTCAGTGTCGACCCCCACCGGGACACGCCAGAAGTTCTGCAAGCTTACGTTGATGCCTTCGATAATGGCGCTATTGGCCTGACGGGCACTGAAAAACAAATTGCTGATATTGCACGGCGCTATCGTGTTGCTTACCAAATAGAAAAACCCCAGCCCGGCAGCGATCCCAATAATTATGAAGTGATGCATGCACGTGGGATCTACGTCTTTGATGCCAATGGCAAAGTCCAGTTTTTGGCTTCTGACAGCGAAGAACCTGAAATGCTAGTAGGCAAAATCCGAGATATTCTTCCATCGTCCTCTTAATTTTCAAAACCGGAGTCTTATTATGCTTACTATTCATCTCCTGGAGTCTTCAAGATCCTTTCGTATTGTCTGGCTTTTAGAAGAGTTGGGGCTTTCATACCAAATAAAGCATCATCGCAGAAACGCAGAAGCATCAACAGCGGATACTTCCCTGCACGATATACATCCCTTGGGTGTGGCACCCGTCCTTAATGATAATGGCCTGACCCTGATAGAATCAGGCGCAATTATTGAATATCTGCTGAATCACTATGATCGCAGTGGCTTGCGCCCACCTATCGCCTCGGCTGATTACAATCAATATTCCATGTGGATGCATTTTGCAGAAGGTTCTCTTATGCCTGCATTATCCAAACACCAGGCTTTATTAAAAATGGGTACCACTCGTGTACCCTTTTTTGCCCGTTCCATCCTTAAAAAAGCGGTCAACGGCACTATCAACGCAAACGTTGTTCCTGAAATTGAAAAAAAACTCAACTTCATTGATACCGAACTGGGCCAACATGGCTGGTTCTGTGGCAGCCAGTTTACCGCAGCGGACATCCAGATGTGTTATCCGCTGGAACTGGCACAAGCCCGTGGCTGCATTACCACAGATATGCAAAATATCCAATCCTTTCTAAGCGCTGTACAGGAAAGACCTGCTTATAAAATCGCCAAAGAAAAGTCTGGCCATCTCACCTTGTCTTTGGATCACTCGGTCGCTGCTCAGCATGAAACCGATGATAATAACGATACCAAAAACGAGTCTGCTGATCTCAACCAGGAAAACCATAATAATCCTGAAAACACGCATGATCAAGAAGACCAACAGGCCGAAAAATCTAGCGCCGATTCTAAAAACTGAATTATCTGAATAACCAGTGCTGTTAATATTGTTTCAGACAATACATGCCTGAAACAATAGCAGCCAATAATGGTTTATTGATATAAACAAAAATCCTGGCAGCCAAAAAACGGCACCAGGATTTTTTTAACCCAACCAGGCAATGCGTTTTAAACTGCCACGCTTTTTTTTATTAGTGCCCCAAATAAGCCTTACGCACATCATCATTCACCAATAGGTTGGCACCGGTATCGGAAAGCACTACCTTACCGGTTTCAAGCACGTAACCCCGATCAGCAAGCTGCAAGGCCTTATTGGCATTTTGCTCTACCAGGAAAACGGTTACCCCCTCATCGCGAATGGTTCTGATAATTTCAAAAATCTGGGCAATAATCAAGGGCGCCAAACCCAGTGTGGGTTCATCAAGCAGCAACAAGCTTGGCTTACTCATTAATGCCCGGCCAATCGCCAGCATTTGCTGCTCACCCCCAGACATCGTTCCCGAGCGCTGACTGGCACGTTCTTTAAGGCGAGGAAATAATTTGAAGACGTGATCCAGCCCTTCTTCAATGTCATGAGGTTTCAGATAAAAGCCCCCCATTTTCAGGTTTTCTGCCACCGTCATATCAGGAAAAACCCGCCGGCCTTCCGGCGAAATGGCAATACCTTTTTGCATGATTTTATGGGTAGATTCGTTGGTAATATCTTCATCAAGAAATGTGATAGAACCACTTCTGGCACGCGGATTGCCGCAAACAGACATGAGCAGGGTCGTTTTACCGGCTCCGTTAGCCCCAATCAGCGTCACGATTTCACCCTGATTCACTTCAACACTGACTTCATCCAATGCCTGGATAGCACCGTAATAGGTACTCACCTTTTCCAGTTTTAACACTTATTCTTCTCCCAGATAGGCTTTAATGACACGCGGATCAGTTCTGACGGTTTCGGGTTTATCGGTCACAATAGGTTTACCATGTTCCATTACCAGAATACGGTCAGAAATACCCATGATCAGGCTCATATCATGCTCAATTAACAACACAGACATATCAAACTCATTACGCAGCTGGTTAATTAAGTCGGCCAGATCTTTTTTCTCTTGCGGATTCAATCCAGCGGCAGGCTCATCAAGCAAGAGCAAACACGGGTTGGTAATCATGCAGCGCGCAATTTCCAGGCGACGCTGGTGCCCATAGGCCAAATTACCCGCCTCACGATTGGCAAATTGCCGCAAGCCCATGAAATCCAGCCACTTTACCGCATTATTCAAGGCTTCCTTTTCGGAGCGGCGATACGACGGCAAATTAAGCAAACCCGGTAACAGGCTGGATTTAATTTGGGTATGCTGAGCCACCAGCAGGTTTTCCAGAACGGTAAGATGCTTGAACAGGCGCACATTCTGAAATGTACGTACCAAGCCATGCTGGGCAACTTTATGACTTGGATAACCGGCAATGGACTTGCCGTTTAGCGTAATGCTACCTGCCGTCGGTTTATAAAAACCACTTACACAATTAAATACGGTTGTTTTACCTGCGCCATTAGGACCAATAATGGCAAAAATCTCATTTTTGTTTACATCAAAACTTACCGAGTCAACCGCCAGCAATCCGCCAAACTGCATCATCAAGCCATCAACGCTTAATATTTTCTTACTCATTCGGAATCTCCACTTGCGGACGTTTTACCGGCAGCAAGCCCTGCGGACGCCATACCATCATTAATACCATGACCAACCCAAAAATCAGCATCCGGTATTCGGCAAACTGACGCGCCAGCTCTGGCAGCACCGTTAAAATAATGGCAGCCAGAATCACACCTATTTGTGAGCCCATGCCACCCAGCACCACAATAGCCAGAATAAGCGCCGACTCAATAAAGGTAAATGATTCGGGATTAACCAACCCTTGACGTGCAGCAAAAAACGCACCACCCAGACCGGCAAAGGTTGCGCCCAGGGTAAAGGCGGACAATTTGATTCGGGTAGGGTTCAGGCCCAATGAACGACAGGCGATTTCATCTTCCCGCAAGGCTTCCCAGGCCCGCCCAATTGGCATGCGAACCAGCCGGTTGGATATAATAAGGGTAATAAAGGCCAGTACCAATGCCATCAAGTACAGGTAAATAATCACATCCATGGTACTGAACTTCCAGCCCATTAGCTGGTGGAAAGTTTGGGCACCTTCAACAGACGCCCGGCGCGTTAATTCATAACCAAAAAAAGTGGGTTTAGGTATGCCTGAAATACCATCGGGACCACCGGTAAACCCATACAGATTAATTAACAACAGGCGGATGATTTCCCCAAAGCCCAAGGTAACAATAGCCAGGTAATCGCCCCGCAGACGCAAGACCGGAAAGCCCAGCAAAAACCCGAAAAAGGCCGACACAATACCCGCCACCGGCAAGGCTTCCCAAAACCCCCAGCCTGCCCAATGGAACAGCAAAGCATAAGTATAAGCGCCTACCGCATAAAAACCGACAAAGCCCAAATCAAGCAAGCCGGCAAAACCCACCACAATATTAAGGCCAAGCGCAAGCATGACGTAAATGAGCACCAGGGTGGCAATATCAACCTGACTGCGTCCACTGAAAAATGGCCAGATCACGGCCACCACAAAAACCAGCCCCAACAACATGGCACTGGACTTTGGATTAAGTGAAGGCAGTTGGGGCAAGTTAAAACGTACACCCGGTCTTTTTTTGAATAGATAAGGTTTTAACAGTTGCACCACAAATACAATAGACATGCCCCACAGCACAATACTCCAGTGAGGAACAATTTCAGTGCTGATACCCTTACGTTCAAGTTTTAGCCCGAATATGGGAACAATCATCATGCCTGTTAACAAGGCCGCAAAAAATGCACTTTTTATATTACTCATTACACTTTTTCCACTTCGGGTTTACCCAATAAACCACTAGGCCTGAACAACAAAATGAAAATCAGCAGGCCAAAGGCAACAATATCCTTGTACTGGGAAGACAAATAAGCGGCAGCCATGGTTTCGGCCACGCCTAATAAAAGCCCACCCAGGATAGCCCCGGGAATACTACCAATTCCACCCAGTACCGCAGCCGTAAATGCCTTGATACCGGCAATAAAGCCAATGAATGGATTAAGCTTGCCAATGGTTAAGGCAATAAGTACCCCTCCAACGGCAGCCAGCATGGCACCCAGAATAAACGTAAAGGAAATAACCTTGTTGGTGTCAATACCCAACAGGTTGGCCATATGCATATCCTGGGAACAGGCACGCGAAGCCCGGCCCATTCTGGAGTTCTTGATATAAAAAGTAAGGCCCACCATCAGGAAGAAAACTGTGGTGATAATAAGAAGCCTGGCGTAAGTGACCGTTACGGTAAAGTCAGAAGCACCAACAGTAAACTGCAAGGCGCCCGGAATAAGGTTGGGAACGGCCATATCTCGCGAGCCCTGGCCGATAGCGACCCAGTTTTGCAAAAAAATAGACATACCAATAGCCGTAATAAGCGCCACCAACCTTGGGCCACCCCGTACAGGCCGGTAAGCGATTCTTTCTACCGAATAGCCGTAAACGGCGGTTACAGCCACGGCAACCAGGACCATGCAAAGAATGATAACGGCAACAGGAAGACCACTATTGACGCCAATCGCAGACAGCGTTACCAGCCCTACGTAACCGCCAATCATGTAAATTTCACCATGGGCAAAGTTGATCATGCCAATGATGCCATACACCATGGTGTAGCCAATCGCAATCAATGCATAGATGGCGCCCAGCGATAAGCCGTTAAACAGCTGCTGGATAAACTGAGGTAAGAATTCTTGCATTTTTTTCTCGTTATACTAATAAAAGTAAGTCCCAAAAGCATAGACAAAATTGGTTGGCGGGTAAAGCCCTGAAAACCATTAGAGCAGTCTTAAACTGTACAGCTTTTGGGTTTCCCGATGTTCCACATCAGCATTCTGAACGGGAGCAGTAAACAGGTACTGACCAGCAGTTTTACCACCATATCACCCAATGCCAGTGACACCCAAGGCACGGCAGTACCGGCAAATGCAAGGGCAAAGAACAGAAAGGTGTCAGTGACTGACGCTAACACCCCCGCTATAAAGGGTGCCTTCCACCAGCTAAGCGAGCGCATTTTGTCGAAAATGAAAATATCGCCTAGCTGGGCAAACAAAAACGCACTACCTGAAGCGATGGCAATACGGGCATCGGCCAGTAAATATGAAACGATAATCGCCACTACAAAACCCACCAGTACTATTTTTTGGGCCACTTGCGGACCAAAACGGCGATTAAGTAAATCAGTAACCAGAAAAGATACCGGATAGGTTAATGCTCCCCAGGTAAGCCATTCATTAATATGAAACTGTGGCTGGACCAGGACGTTGGAAGCCACCACAATAAGGCTCATTAGCACAATGGCAAGCAAAGCCTGCAAAGACGATATTTGATCAAAGTAACCACTTGGTTTCATTAAGATTTACCCAATTCCCCAGCCATTTCAATAGCCCGGTCAGAAGCGGCCTGCATGGCCTGTTTAACCGTTTCTCTGAAGTTATGCTGCTCGAACACGGCCAGCGCAGCGGCCGTTGTGCCGCCTTTGGAGGTGACATTTTCACGCAGGGTAGCGGGTTCCTGGTCTGACACAGCAGCAAGCTCTGCCGCGCCCAAAATAGTTTCAATCGCCAGTTTCTTGGCCTGCTTGCTATCAAGACCTAGTGCCATGGCGCCATCCACCAGGGATTCTATTAATAAAAACACATAGGCTGGACCACTGCCTGAAAGTGCGGTTACGGCATCAAGCAGGCTTTCATCGTGAACTCGAACCACTGAACCAATTGAGGAAAGGATTTGCTCTGCCAGCAGAACATCTTTTTCATCCAGTGTTGGCATTGCATACAAGCCGGTAACCCCTTTACCGATTAAAGCGGGCGTATTGGGCATGACCCTGACCAGTTTTGCCCAAGGGTTATCCAAAGACCCCAGCCAGGCGGACAGGGATTGTGTATTCAGGCCCGCTGCAATGCTGATGACCAGGGTATCAGGCTGCAAATGGATTTTGCTGCTTTCAATCGCTTCATGCATATTTTGTGGCTTGACGGCGTAAATCCATACTTTGCATTGCGCAAGTTCAGCGCCAGCCTGGCTACTTACCTTGACGCCCTTTTGAAGCCAGCGTTCATGCCCTGCCGTATTGATATCAATAACCAGGATATCTTCGGCCCGGCAGACAGTTCCTGTCATGCCACTGGCCATGGCCATGGCCATATTTCCTCCGCCTATAAAGGCGATTTTGGTATTTTGTATCATAATAAAAATTACTCTATGAGAAAAGCCCCGTTTTCAAAAGGTATCCAACCCAAGACCAACGCTGGCCAAGCATAAAAAAAGATGGTGTAATTCTATCATATCAGCGATAAAATCCCGCTCAGTCATACCTGTAATACGACGTTCAGCAGGGATACCAATGACGCCAAGAACACGCTTGCGCCCGGGCTTGAGCTTCTCACAGGAAAAATCCCCCTTCGATGTAAGCGAAGATAAGAAATTAAAGCGCTTGCAAAACTTCAGTAATGGTTATAAATTCATCGTAGCGTCATAAACAAGTCATATTATCTTTGCTTTACTTCTGAAGTAACTATTTCAAAAAATGTAGTTATTAAAAAACCGGAGAAAGTAACATGCGAGTCAAAAAATCGGCAATAATCCTGGGCAGTGTTTTTGCCCTGGCCAGCTTTAGCGCTCATGCTGCAACAGACATCAATTTCTGGCACTCCATGGAAGGCCCCCTTGGAGAACGGGTTAACGAAATTGTTAACGATTTCAACCAAAAACAATCTGATTACAAAATAACCCCAACCTACAAAGGTGCCTATGGTGAATCCATGAATGCAGGCATTGCCGCCTATCGGGCTGGCCAGGCGCCTGATATTATTCAGGTCTTTGAAGTAGGTACGGCAACCATGATGTTTTCCAAAGGTGCCATCAAACCCATTCAGGAAATGTCAGAAGAAGTCGGCAACCCGATTGACCCGAAAAAATTTGTTCCCGGTATTGCCGGTTATTACTCCGAGCCAAACGGAAAACTGGCTTCCATGCCTTTTAATAGCTCTACACCCGTTTTCTATTACAACAAAGACCTCTTTGAAAAAGCAGGTCTTGACCCAAATTCTCCTCCTAAAACCTATGCCCAAATCCATGACGCGGCCAAAAAGCTTAAGGATGCCGGTATTGAGTGCGGCTACACAACCGCCTGGCCTTCATGGGTATTGGTTGAAAACTTTTCTGCCTTGCATAATTTGCCCTATGCCAGCAAAAATAACGGTTTCGATGGTCTTGATGCCCGTATTGAGTTAAACAAAGACGGCTTTGTCAAACATTTCACTTTCCTGAACGAAATGGCCAAAGACGGTACCTTTACTTACGGTGGCCGTGGTGATGCCGCCAACGCCCTGTTTTCCTCAGGTAAATGTGCCATGTTTACCGGTTCAAGCGGATCTCGCGCCAACTTCAGCAAAAACGCGCCATTCAAATTTGGCATTTCCACCCTACCCTACTATGACGACGTGCCCGGTGCCCCCCAAAACAGCGTTATTGGCGGTGCTTCCTTGTGGGTATTCAATAATAAATCGCCCGACGTCAACAAAGGCATCACCGAATTCTTCCAATATATCTCATCACCCGAAGTGGCTGCTAAATGGCACCAGGACACCGGCTATGTGCCTGTGGTCAAAGCCGCCTATGACATTACTAAAGAGTCCGGCTTCTATGACAAAAACCCGGGTACCGAT
>JAVESC010000193.1:0-2896 GCA_034006805.1 Advenella sp. | reverse complement strand
GATCAGTCAAAATCGTTCTTTGGCAGACCATCAGGGAATTATTGATGGGCTGAGAGCAGAGGGCGGTTGCCCTGCCATGGCAGCTTTGATGGAGCAACGGTAGGGCACTGGGTTTGTGCAGAGTTACTGTCGTAATCTCTGCCATTTTCAACCAGTATGATGATTGGTCGCGTAGCGCTTACTGCTGCAGGCTTAAAGCCGAATTCTCCAAATGGGTTTTCAGGCTTTCTTCCAGACCCAGCTGGCGTGCCAGTTCGTCTAAATAAGCACGTTCCATGAAGCTGTCGGCGCCATTAACCAGCACGCTGGCCATATAGGCTTCGGCAGCCTGCTCGGGCGTTTTCACCAGCTTGGCAACAGTGGCCGGGTCAGCAGGGCCATTAATCTGGGCACGAATCCAGGCGTGCTCATCGGGTGATGCATTTAATCGGTCAAATTCGGCTTCCAGCAAGCGCTGTTCGTCGGCGTTGATATGGCCATCGGCTTTGGCGGCTGAAATCATCGCGCTCAGGATAAGCTTGCTGTGTTGCTCCAGTTCGGTGGCGGGCAGCTGCTTGAAGGCCTGGGTTTGATGGGCGATTTGTGCGGGTGCAGGTGCGGCAGGCGGCTGGCTGGTGGCTTGTTGTGGCTGGGCTTTGTTGCCCATCAATAAGGCTAACGCCCCACCGGTAAGGGCACCATCTGCAAAACCCTTAAGACTAGACGAGTTGCCTGAAGAAGAAGCCGGCTTGGCTTGTGAGTTGTTTTTCTCAGACATCAAGCCCTGTGCCGATTGCATCAATTGCTGTAAAACGTTTTGTATTGACATATGTCACTCTGGATTAAAAAAATGGTCAGGGCTAGATGATGAACAGCATAATTGGTTCATGAAAAAATAGTCTGATTTTCAACTCGGTTACTGAGGTAATCAGGTGTGGCCCCAATAATTGCTGACGCGATCAACACGGCAACAGCTGCTTTTTCAGGTATTTCCTGAATACGGGTAAACGATTATATGCTCTAGAATAAGTATTCTAGTATTATCCAAATCTTGTGATAACTTGATTTATATCAAATTATATTTTTTTGATTGTTATCGTCAGTGACTGCTCAAGATCGATGCAGGCACGATGCCATGATTAACCTTGCGCCACCTAACATCAAGGCGCCTATACAGCAGAGAGAGACAAATGAAAATTTTGACTGAAGAAAACACTAGTAAACGTATTAAGACCAAAAGCTGGGATATTCACTATAACGAGGCGGGTGAAGGCACACCGCTGGTTTTGGTGCACGGCGGTGGTCCCGGTGCTTCGGGCTGGAGTAATTTTCACCCAAACATTCCTTATTTGGCTGAGCGTTTCCGTGTATTTGCGGTTGACCTGCCAGGCTGGGGCAAATCCCAGTCCGTTAAGTACGATCAACGTGATAACAGCGGTGCTTTGGCTGAGTTCATCGAAGCGTTGGATTTAGGTCCTGTTGCTGTGGTGGGTAACTCGATGGGTGGTTCTTCTTGTATCCGTTTTGCCTATGAGCGTCCTGATTTAGTCACGCACTTAGTCACTTTAGGTTCTTCTGCTGGTGTACCTAGCATTTTTGACCCAGTGGGTTTGAGTGAAGGCGTGAAAGCGCTGGAAGCGGCTTATTTTGAGCCTGGTCCGGAAACGATGCGCAAATTTATTGCCACCATGGCATTTGACAGTAGCTATGTGACTGATGAGTTCATTGCTGAACGCGTACAGATTTTGACTTCAAGGCCTGACCATATTGAAGGCTGGATCAGCGGTCATGGCAAGCCCATGGTGCGTATTGACCAAAGTCGCCTGGCTGACATCAAAGCACCGACTTTGTTGATTCATGGCCGTGATGACAGAACCGTGCCCTTTACTGCCGGCCTGCACTTGGTACGTCATATCCCAGATGCACGCTTGTTGCTTGTAACACGTTGTGGTCACTGGGTACAGCTAGAGCATGCAGACGAATTTAACCGTTCTGTGGCTTCGTTCATCCAAGGCTGAAAAACATAGTGGGTGAGGGTGATTATTAGTCTGTTCACTCGGCCTGTTTTTTTTAATTTTTAATGAACTAATATTCTAGATTATGTGTTCAGAAGCAGCTAAAAAGGAAAAAGCATGATTACTTCTCTTGCTTATTTTGGTGCTACCTCACCTGATTACAAAGAGTGGGAAAGTTTTGGTCCTTCCATTCTGGGTTGTGAGCTCGTAGAGCCTGGTCCTGATGGTGCCGTGTGTTTACGCTTTGATGAGATGGCTTATCGAGTGGCCATTCATCCTGGTGAAGAAAATGGTGTTGCTTACGTTGGTTGGGAAACGACGGGTATTGAAGGGGCCGGGCAAGTTGTGGCCCGCTTGGAAGCCTATGGGATTAAAGCCAAACGGGCCTCAGAAGACGAGGCGGCTGTGCGGAAGGTGATTGGTTTTTACTGGTTCATTGATCCGGCAGGTATCCGTCATGAGTTGATTTGGGGACATATGCGTTCCAAAACATCTTTCCATCCAGGTCGTGCCATGAGTGGTTTCCGTACGGGAGACCAAGGTTTGGGCCATGTGGTGTTTGCGGTACCCGACTTGGAGCAAAACGATCGTTTTTATCGTGATGTCTTGGGCTTTAAATTGTCTGACACCTATTTATGCCTTCTTTTATCATGTGAACGGACGTCATCACTCGTTGGCGGTGGCGCGAGCGCCTGGTGATAAAGCCGCGTTTTTGCATTTAATGATTGAGACCCGGTCGTTGGATGATGTGGGAGCCGGCCTGGATTTGTGTTTGAAGCATGACATCCCTATTACGCGAACGTTGGGTTGTCATACCAATGATCGCATGGTCTCTTTTTATCTGCAGTCTCCGGCCAATTTCCGTATTGAGTATGGTTGGGGGGGGGAGGATGTGGATGATT
>JAVESC010000055.1:0-19604 GCA_034006805.1 Advenella sp. | reverse complement strand
TTCGGGCAGGTTGATGTCCAGTAACAAACGGCTGTCAGCATGCCCAAAACCACCCGAAGAGCGGATTTTATTTTTGCCCTGAACCAGATCGATATGCGCATTGTCAATATAAAGACCATCGGCCGAAGACAGATTCTTGAGCTGTAAATTAATATCGCCCGACAAGGTTTGCCGGTTCCAGCGACTGGCTGCATCTATGTTGGCCTGCAAGTCAAGCTGATGCAGTTGATCTGGCCCATCAAGGTCTGCCTTAAAATCGAAACGGGCAGTTAATAAGGACTCTGGTACAGAACCAGCCAGTACTTGATGCAAGGCCAGCCGGTTGCTAAGCAAACTTCCTTCCAAGCGGTCACTGTCATTAATACCCTGTTTTTCTTTCAGTTCGGCATCCAGCGACAGCGAAGAACCGTTTTCAAGTGCCAGTGCCAAATGTGCGTTTTCAAGCGGAACCGGCGCAAACAGATTTAAAGTGGTATTGGCATCCAGAGTTACCCCCTGCCCCTTGCCATCCAGAGCAATCCCCAGATTTTCGGCCGAACCCTGTGCCTGCAGGTTCAGATCAAAGGTGCAGCTGCCACTGTGCTGTCCCCGAAATACCGAGGTAGCCAGAAAACGGTCCAGGCAAATAGGCGAATCCCGGTTTTCGCTGGATGCCTTGGCTTGCAGATTCAGCACCAATGGCCAGGGCGACTTGAGCTGGGTAACTTCAAGATTGCCGCTTACATCGCTATTGACCAGGTCGTGAGCGATATGCAGGCTGTCTATGTTTGCCCTGGCCTGTTCCTGGTTAAGCAGCAAATGGGTCACCCAGAACCCGCTTAGTCCAATGGGTAAATCACGGCCATCGGCCTGCACAAGTGAAAACCTGCCAATACGAATCGTATCCACTTCTATGGTTACCGGCAAACCGGGCATGGTAAATGGCCCAGTGTCGGTGTCAGGTTCGGGAGACGCCACCGGTAACAGGCGAACATCCAGGTCGCCCACTTCCATCTGCGTGATTTTAAGGCGGCGATTGAAGAGTTCGAGCCACTTGACCTGCACACGGGCATTGGTAGCCACCACGTTAACTTCGGGGGTATCAATAAGCAATCGCTCAAGTTTAAGGCCACGCCAGATGGTCCCTTCAACCTCGCCCATTTCACCGCCCACCTGGGCCAGCACATTGCGCAACGTCCATTGACTGCCAGCGCTGGTACCCAGCGCCCAGAACAGAAAAGTGGCAAACAGAAAAAACACCAGCAAAGGGGTGACTTTCCAGTTAAGCCATTTTTTTAAATGCCTGCGGACCCTGCTCAAAATGCCACTCCTAACGAAAAGTGCAGTCTTAATTTATGGTCGCGCTGCCCCCAGGCCAAATCAAGTGACAAAGGCCCGGCCGGTGTCTTGACAATCGCACCCACCCCATAGCCCACGGCAATTTTCATTTCCCGGAAAGAAGGGGCCGCATCACCGGCATCAAGAAACACGCTCATGCCAAAACGATCATCAAAGTAGTGCATGTACTGGGCACCCACCACCCCCAGTGAACGGGTACCCACAACCGCATTCCCCGTGTCACGACCAAACTCATTATATCTATAGCCCCGAATGGAGCGGGCTCCTCCGGTCCGGTAACCGAAGTCATCTGGGATAGGCGTATTTTTAGCGCCCACTACCTGTCCGGCTTCCGCCCGTAGCGTAAAGACATCTCTTTTACCCACCGGCCACCATTTTTGTACCCGTAAACTAACCCGGCCAAAAGTCTGCTGCTTGTTTAACGTCATGCCGGCCCCCAGCCCCAAGGCAATCAGGTTCCCGTCCCGGGGATCGTAACGGTCGTTAATATCCCGTCGTAAAAAATCCCAGGTACCCACCACCGTTGGCAAAGAATAACGCGCTTCGTTTTCACGCTTGATTGAGTCGTAAGCAACTAACACCCCCCAGTTGGATTCGTAATCAACCCGGCTTTCAGGGTCCAGTTTGAATTCACGTTTACGTTTCCAGCCTAAGCCAAAACGCGTGACCTCTTCATTTTGAATATCGGAATGGCGGGCCATTACCCCAAAACTGTCCCGTGAACCATCGTAATTGGGCGGCAAGGTGAAATCAAGAAAGGCACGCTGGCTTTTAAAATCGACGCCTGCCCCCGTTTCCATAATGATCGGCAGTCCCCAGACAACATTTTGCGTATAAAGCCCCTCAACCCGGATTCCACTAATGTCGTCCACCCCCAAGGAGCCCGCTACCGAACTTGCCGGGCCTTCGGTTACCCGAACAGACACCGGCAATTCCACCTGCTCCCTGCTGTAAACGTCAGGGCCTTCGGGCGTTTTAAGGGAAACGAATGCGCCCCTGAAAAAATTGGTTGACTGCAACGCCTGCTGCCAGTCATCAAGCTGCTCCTGAGTGTAGGGATCACCGGGCTTATACCGTATATAACGACGCACCAGGCTTTCGGGAACTCGACGCAGGCCAATGACCTCTATATTGCCCAGGGTCACTGCCGGACCACTATCGACCTCTGTTACCGTGTTAACCGTTGAGGTTTCGGGATTAACCACTGCCTGGGAGTGCGTCATGCGGGCAAGATAAAAATCCCGATCCATGACACCATCAAGCAAAGCGCTTTTTGAAGAGCTCCAGCGGGCGTTGATAAAATCGGCCTCAACGGGCAAACCCCAGTTTTTTTTCAGGGACGCTACCCGCTGTGCATATTGGGCACCGATAATACTGCCAGCGAAACGGTTTTCCACCGACGCCACTTTGGCCACTTTACCAAGGTCTATATATATATCCCAGGTTTCACCACCCACGTCTTCACCCACCTCAAGGGTAACCTTAGGGGCAAAATACCCTTGTGTGGCAAGGGCGGAAATCACGGCGTCACGCCCCCGGCTGCGAATCCGCTCGGCTTCGCCACCGTCCTGGTCATCGGCCAGCCGAACCACAGCACTAATGCCGTCATTAACACTTTTCAAAATTTCAGGACTCAAACCGCTGGGGTCAATCACCACCTCGGGTTTGCCAGCAGCAAACACCACAGAGGTGGCAAACAGGATGAGCGGTAAAAAAGTGGCGTGCCGGGCTTTAAAGTACATCGAATTGAATGGTTAACAGGTTCGTACTATATATAATTTAATTCTATAACGGTTTTACCACTACTGAAGGAAACTTGCCACTCATATCTACGGCCAAATCAGAAACCGCAACGGCCAGTTTTCTGGCGATATGACGGTACGACCGGGCGGCCTCGCTGTTTGGGTCAGACACCACCGTCGGGTTACCAGAGTCTGTTTGCTCACGTACTGCCAGCGTGAGCGGCAGGCTGCCCAGCCATGGCACATCCAGTTCCTGCGCCATATTACGACCACCATCCTGACCAAACAAATGCTCAACATGACCGCAATTTGTACATACATGCATGGACATATTTTCAATCACTCCCAGAATAGGCACATCAACCTTCTGGAACATGCGCAGGCCTTTGCGGGCATCGGCCAGGGCAATATCTTGTGGCGTGGTAACAATAACCGCCCCCACCACTGGCACTTTCTGCGCCAGTGTCAGGGCAATATCGCCGGTTCCGGGTGGCATATCCACAATCAGGTAATCCAGGTCAGGCCAATTGGTTTGCCGTAACAATTGCTCAAGAGCCTGGGCAACCATGGGGCCACGCAAAATGGCTGGTGCATCGCCGTCTATCAGGAAGCCAATCGAGTTTACTGCAATGCCATGCCCTTCAAGGGGTTCCATACTTTTACCATCAACTGACTTTGGCTTGCCTGAAACACCCAGCATCAGTGGCTGGCTCGGACCATAAATATCAGCATCAAGAATACCAACTTTTGCACCCGTCTGGGACAGGGCAAGTGCCAAATTAACAGAAGTTGTACTTTTGCCTACGCCCCCCTTGCCTGAAGCCACCGCTATAATATTTTTTATTGATACAATTGGTTTCAGACCCCCTTGAACCACATGGCTTTTGATACCATCTAAGTAGTTAATTCGGGTTTGAGCGGCGCCAGCCCTGGTACAGGCGTCTTTTATCTGTTGCTCTATATTACTTTTGTCTTCGGCGGGGTAATATCCCAGAAATAACTTGACTTCTACGGCATTACCTTTAATTTCCAGGTCCCTTTCCCTGATTTTTTTAGCCAGGGACATACCGGTAAGCGGATCCTGCACAGACTGCAGCTCGGAAAGAATGGTGTTTATTTGTAAACTCATGGTTTCATCACTTTTAAACTAACTTGAGTAGAATAGTCAATCATACCGTTTTTATTATCAGCAGGTGAAGATAAACCTGCCACTCTCATGGGGTTTCCATACATAATGAAAGATTTTCTAGACAGTACCCTGAAAAGCATTCTATTTGTCATCCTGGCCATTGTCGGCCTGTGCATGGCATTCATCTTCATGGCATCAACCGCCATTGCCCTGGGCATCATGTACATTATTGCCCGCGTTCGCGGACAAAACTTTTCAGCCGGCCAGTTCTGGACCCAATCCCGTTCCCGGGCACGCCAGACGCAAACCGACTTCCAGGAAAAATTCCACAAACGCAAATTCTCCACCAGCACCAAAGACGTGACCGACGTCGAAATACGTGAAATCAAATAAAAAACTGCTTTTTACTCACACTTTTTCGGTAAGATAAAAAAATTTTAAAGATTCCCTGTTGTCTTTTTGTGTTTACCCCGCCTCTTTCCCGCTGGGAATATCATGCCGGTTCAGTTTGGGCCGGCTTTCACTGTTTTCATGGGCTTTAGCGGACACCACAAGCACCTACTGGCGCCAGGCCTGCATTTTCGTCTACACTCACTCAATTGTTTAATTTTTACTGTAATTGTTCATGACACGCACGATTTTTGTTACTACCGCACTTCCTTATGCCAATGGCTCATTTCATATTGGCCATATCATGGAATATATCCAGGCCGATATCTGGGTTCGCACCATGCGCATGTCGGGCCATACCGTTCATTTTGTCGGTGCCGATGACGCCCATGGCGCCCCCATCATGCTTAAAGCCGAAAAAGAAGGCATCAGCCCGGAAGAACTCGTTGCACGCTATGCCAATGAACGCCCCACCTACCTGAATGGTTTCCATATCAAATTTGATCACTGGCACAGCACCCACAGTGAAGAAAACGTACAGCTATCTGGCGACATTTACAAAGCCCTGAAAGCGGCCGGCTTCATCAACAGCAAAACCATTGAACAGTTTTACGATCCGGTCAAGGGCATGTTCCTGCCAGACCGTTATATCAAGGGCGAATGCCCCAAATGCCATGCCAAAGACCAGTATGGCGACTCCTGTGAAGTATGTAGCGCCGTATACGCGCCTACTGAACTGATCAACCCATACTCCACCCTCACCAATGCCACACCGGTATTGAAGTCTTCTGAACACTTTTTCTTCAAGCTGTCCGACCCGCGCTGCGTTGAGTTCTTGCAAGACTGGACCAACGGCACCAACAGCCGTGGCCAGAAGCGTCTGCAAAACGAAGTGCTGGCCAAAACCCGTGAATGGCTTGGCAACGCTAACGACAGCGAAAGCGAAAGCAATCTGAACGACTGGGACATTTCTCGTGATGCGCCCTATTTTGGCATTGAAATTCCCGATGAACCCGGTAAATATTTTTATGTATGGCTGGATGCGCCGGTTGGCTACCTGGCCTCTTTAAAAGCCTATTGCAAAAAAACCGGCCTTGACTTTGACGCCCTGCTTGACCCCAACGGAAATACCGAACAGGTTCACTTCATTGGCAAAGATATTATTTATTTCCACGCCCTGTTCTGGCCCGCCACGCTTAAGTTTTCAGGCCGCAAAGTGCCCGATGCCCTGTTCGTGCACGGTTTCATTACCGTGAGCGGCGAAAAAATGTCCAAAAGCCGTGGCACCGGTATTTCACCCATCAAGTATCTTGAGCTGGGCATGAATGCCGAATGGATGCGCTACTACATTGCCGCCAAACTGAATGCACGCGTTGAAGATATTGATTTCAACCCCGACGATTTCATTGCCCGCGTCAACAGTGACCTGATTGGCAAATACATTAACATTGCCAGCCGCGCCGCCAACTTTATCAGCAAACACTTTGACGGCAAACTGGCTTACCAGGGCGACATTAACGCGTTCACCACAGAAATTGCCAGTGTCACCGAAAGCGTTCGCAACGATTTCGAAGCTCGCGAATATGGCCGTGCCATCCGTACCCTGATGGCTTATGCCGACAAGGTCAACCAGGCCTTTGACAATGCCCAGCCATGGATATTGGCCAAAGGCATCAGCACCGCCGATGCCGCCCAAAAAGAAAACCTGCAAGATATCTGTTCACGCGCACTGGCCGGGTTCAAAGCCCTGTCAGTAATGCTAACGCCCGTATTACCGGCGCTTTCAAACCGGATTGCAACCGAACTTTTCGAGCAGGGCAGCGACTTCACCTGGCAAGATGCCACACAATTGCCCGAACACATCGCTCCTTTCAAACATCTGATGCAACGGGTTGACCCCAAAATGCTGGACGCGCTGTTCGAACCCCCTGCAGAAGAAGCGGTTATGCCCGGTGGCGAGCCCGTTGCCGAGACCATCAAGATTGATGATTTTGCCAAGATTGACCTGCGCATTGCCAAAATCGTCAATTGCGAACATGTCGAAGGATCAAGCAAACTGTTACGAATGACACTCGATGTAGGCGAAGGCCGTCACAGAAATGTTTTCTCTGGCATAAAAGAAGCATATAATCCAGAAGAACTGGTGGGTAAACTAACCGTTATGGTTGCCAACCTGGCTCCTCGTAAAATGAAATTCGGTGTTTCCGAAGGTATGGTACTTGCAGCCAGCCATGCCGACGAAAAAAACAATCCCGGCATTTACATCCTCGAGCCCTGGGAAGGCGCGCAACCCGGTATGCGTATCCACTAAACCAAGAAGGCAAGATCAACTTATCTCGCAACAGGATGCGCATATGGATGGAGTCTGGTGGCAACAAGCCAAAAAGATCAGCGGTATCGTAAAAACAGCTGGCCCGTTCATGTTCCTCCAGGAGCTGATCAACCAACCCAAGTTTACCGGTGCCATTTGCCCCAGCTCCAAAAAGCTGGCCCGGCAAATGGCTAAACACATACCCTTGGACAACAATGGCATCGTCATCGAGCTGGGCGGGGGCACTGGCGTTATCACACAAGCCATCCTGGATCACGGCATTTCTCCCGACAAACTGTATGTGATTGAGTTTTCTCCCACCTTCGCCCGTCATTTACAAGCCCGCTTTCCTCATATCACCGTTATCAATGGCAATGCCGCCCATCTGGACGCACTTATTCCACACAACGCAAAAATAAACGCGGTGGTTTCCAGCCTGCCCCTGATTTCCCTGCCTCCCGACACCTGTGGCCAGATTCTGCAGCAATGGCATACCCTTTTAAAAGGGCAAGGCCTGGTCATTCAATTTACCTACAACCTGCGCTCACCCCTATGGAAAACCCATATCAAGGCCAGCCAGTATCACAGTGAAATTGTCTGGGGCAACATTCCCCCTGCCAAAATCATGACATTTAAGTTTTAGCACCCATATTGTCAACTTGTTGGCCCGTATCAAATACAATTACGGCTTAACTAATGAAATCGACATGAGTACTGAAAACACAACCCCCGAACCGGTTGCCCAAGGCACCGAAAAACCCGAACAACAGTTCGGACACATCAAAAGCTTTGTTCACCGCCGCTCTCACATGACGCCTGGCCAAAAACAGGCCATAGAGCGGCTCATGGACCAATGGTCTCTTGCCTACCAGCCACGTTGCCTGAACTACGAAAAAGTGTTCGACAGACAGGCTCCCACTATTCTTGAGATTGGTTTTGGCATGGGTGAAACCACCGAAAAAATTGCCCTGACCCGCCATGAAGAAAACTTCCTGGGTGTTGAAGTCTTCAATGCCGGTGTAGGCGCCATGCTTAAACGCATCGAAGCGTCTTCGCTGAACAATGTACGCATTATCCAGCATGATGCCGTAGAAGTGGTCAAAGACATGCTGCCTGCCAACAGTCTGGCGGGCGTGCATATTTATTTCCCCGACCCCTGGCCCAAAAAACGGCACCACAAGCGCCGCCTGATCCAGCCCGAGTTTATAAAACTACTGGTTAGCCGATTGCAACCGGGCGGCTATATTCATTGCGCCACCGACTGGGAAAACTACGCGGAACAAATGCTGGAAGTCCTGTCGGCCAACCCCGAGCTGGAAAACACCGCCAACGATTACGCCCCCAAACCCGACTATCGCCCACAAACCAAATTTGAAACCCGGGGCCTGCGTCTGGGTCATGGCGTGTGGGATCTGGTGTTTAAAAAGAAAAAGGAGTAGCCCCTATGTACCCACCCATCGAGCCCTATAAAACCGGCTTTCTGGAAACTGCCGACGGCCATCAGGTTTACTGGGAACTTTGTGGCCATCCCCACGGGAAACCGGCGGTATTCCTGCATGGCGGGCCGGGTTCCGGGTGTGGTGCCCAGCACCGCCAGCTGTTTGACCCGACCAAATACAATGTGCTGCTGTTTGACCAGCGCGGTTGCGGCCGCTCGCGTCCACATGCCAGCCTGCACAACAACACTACCGCACACCTGATTGAAGACATGGAGCGCCTGCGCAGCGACATCATGGGTGCAGACAAATGGCTGGTCTTTGGCGGTTCCTGGGGCTCTACCCTGTCTTTGGCCTACGCCCAGGCACACCCCAAACACGTTAGCGAGCTGGTGGTACGCGGTATTTTTACCGTCCGCAAAGAAGAGTTGCGCTGGTTTTATCAGGAAGGTGCATCATGGCTGTTCCCCGACTACTGGGAAGACTACCTGGCCCCTATTCCACCTGAAGAGCATGGCGATTTAATTGCCGCCTACCACAAACGGCTAACCGGCAACAATGACGAAGAACAAATCCGGGCCGCCCGGGCCTGGAGCCAATGGGAAGGCCGCACCATCAGCCTGTTGCTGGACGAATCCCATGTCAGCAGCCATATAGAAGACCATTTTGCCATTGCCTTTGCCCGTATCGAAAACCATTATTTTTCGAATAGCGGTTTCATGAAAGAAAACCAGCTGCTGGATAACGCCCACAAACTACATGACATTCCAGGCATTATCATTCAGGGACGCTACGATGCCTGCACCCCGGCCAAAACCGCCTGGGAACTGCACAAGGCATGGCCACAGGCCGAGTTCCAGATTATTGCCGATGCCGGCCATGCCTTTAATGAACCCGGCATCCTGAAAGCCCTGATTGCCGCTACCGACAAATTTGCCAATAACGGCTCTACCTGACATTTATTAACGAATGCGGGCTGGGCTTTATCCTGTTTTCGTTGAATAATACATAAGGGGCAGCACAAGCTGCCATCTCTTATTTCAGATAATCAACAATCAGGAGTTATTATGGGCTTGTTAAACTTCATTAAAGACGTTGGCGAAAAGATTTTTGGGGGCAGTGAAGCTAACGCCGCTTCCCCCGAAAACCTGCAAAAAGAATTGGAAAAACACGGACTGAATGCCGAAGGCCTGGATATTGCCGTTGATGGCGATAAAGTGACGGTCAAAGGCAATGCCGCCACAACCGCCGATGCTGAAAAAATTGCCATTGCCCTGGGCAATACCCTTGGCGTTGCCACGGTAGACAATCAGCTAAACACCGCCAACGCTGAAGCGGAATCAAATTTCTATACCGTTATAAAAGGCGATACCCTGTCAAAAATTTCCAAAGAACTATATGGTGATGCCAACCAATACATGAAGATTTTTGAAGCCAACAAGCCCATGCTTAGCCATCCGGACAAAATTTACCCTGGACAGGTTCTGCGCATTCCCCAATAATGCACTGGCATTACTCTACGAAAAAAGTCCGCCCAAACAGGCGGACTTTTTTTGTTTACTTCTTGAACCCGCCAAAACCACCCATGCCCATGCCTTTCAGGCCCTTAAGCCCGCCCATGGCACGCATCATTTTCCCCATACCGCCTTTCTTGAACTGCTTCATCATGCCTTGCATCTGCTCAAACTGTTTAAGCAATTTGTTCACTTCCTGAACCGGCACGCCAGAGCCGGCTGCAATACGCCGCTTGCGCGAAGCCTTCAACAACTCGGGTTTGGCCCGTTCCTGGGGCGTCATGGAATTAAGAATACCTTCGGTACGGCGCAATTGCTTTTCGGCCTGACCGCCTTGCAGCTGCCCCGCTGCCTGGGCAAACTGAGCCGGCAATTTTTCGAGCAGGGAACCCATATCTCCCATTTTCTTGACCTGCTGCAACTGATCACGAAAATCGTTCAGGTCAAAACGGTCTCCCGACTTGATCTTGGTGGCCAGTTTCTGGGCTTCGGCAATGTCAATATTGCGCTGCGCCTGCTCAACCAGGGACACAATATCGCCCATCCCAAGCACGCGCTGGGCCATCCGCTCGGGATGGAAAGCTTCAAGACCATCGAGTTTTTCGGAGACACCAATAAACTTCAGGGGTTTGCCGGTAATATGCCGTACCGACAATGCCGCACCGCCCCGGGCATCGCCATCGAGTTTGGTCATGACCACGCCAGTTAATGGCAAAGCCTCTGAAAAGGCCTTAGCCACATTGACCGCATCCTGCCCCTGCATGGCATCAACCACAAACAGGGTTTCAATGGGCTTAAGCACCTCGTGCAGCATGCTGATTTCGGCCATCATGGCTTCATCAATACCCAGGCGACCGGCCGTATCCACCAGCAAGACATCATAATGGTGACGTTTTGCATGATCAATTGCTGCCAGGGCAATGTCACGTGGCTTCTGGCTAATGTCAGACGGGAAGAAATCTACCCCTACCTGCGCCGCAACCGTTTTCAACTGTTCGATAGCGGCAGGACGGTAAACGTCGGCACTAACCACCAGCACTTTTTTACGCCCGGCCTTGCGACCGTTTTGCAGTAAATCACCCGCATTAATTAGCTTGGCCAGCTTACCGGTAGTGGTGGTTTTACCGGCACCTTGCAAACCGGCCATTAATATAACGGCCGGCGGCTGCGTTGCCAACGACAATTCAGACGCCTGCGCCCCCAGGTCTGCACCCATGAGCGCGGTTAATTCTTCGTGAACCACCCCCACCATGGCCTGCCCGGGACTTAAGCTGCCAGCAACCTCTTCACCCAGCGCCTTTTCTTTGACCCGGGCCACAAATTCGCGCACCACCGGCAAAGATACGTCAGCCTCGAGTAATGCCAGACGTACCTCGCGCAGCATTTCCTGCGTGTTGGCTTCGGTCAGGCGGGCCTCTCCCCGGATGGTCTTCATGACCCGGGACAAACGATTAGTTAAATTATCGAACATGAATTTTGCACTTTTATAAATGAATTACCGGAATTAGAGGCTATACTATGTTTTTATTACGTAAATAACCTAACTCCTACCATCAAGATATCAGTTTATGTCAGCTGACATTGTATTGCACTCTCTGGCCGCATTGGCCTATCTTCTGCTTAGTCTGTCAATTTGGCGCCCCATTGTGCAACAAAAAACCATCAACCAAACCGGTTCGGTGCGTAGTGTATGCCTTTTTGCCACCTTGGTGTTGCACGGTATTGCCGTGCACTGGGCCATCGTCCATGCCGACCACATCCGGCTGAACTGGTCCCTGGGCCTGTCCATTACCGTCTGGCTGGGCATGATCGTATTCTGGATAGAAAGCAGGCTGAACAAAATAGACGGCCTGCTTTTGCTGCTACTGCCCATTGCCAGCGTTATATGCCTGTTGGCCGCCCTGTTCCCCTCAGGCTCACAAAGCCTGATTATTCCGTCCCAAACCCATCTGTTCAAGATCCATTTCCTGGTCTCCCTGTTTGCCTATAGCCTTATTGCGATTGCCGCCATCCAGGCTTTCTTAATGACCGCAATGGATCAATACCTGCACAAGCCTGTCAATTTCCAGGAAAACCCCTCGCTAACCACCCGCATCCTTGAAGCCCAGCCACCGCTCATGCAGCAGGAACGCATCCTGTTCAAGCTAATCTGGATCGGGTTTGGCATCCTTAGCCTGTCTATTATCACAGGCATCATGGTGTCGCTAAACAAAACCGGCCAATTCCTGCCTATAGATCACAAAACCATTTTCACCCTGCTTTCATGGCTGGTATTCAGCATCTTGCTGGCTGGACGAAGCCTTTGGGGCTGGCGTGGCAGGCTGGCCCTGCGCTGGACACTGACCGGTTTTGCCCTGCTCATGCTGGCCTATACCGGCACCCGCTTTATCTTTGACGTTGTTATGAACAAAGGTATTTAATGAGATTCTTTCTTTTTATCGTCCTGATCATCATCCTGATGCTGGCCATCCGCATGTTTGCAGGCCGCGCTCAGGCATTTCTCAAAAACATCCAGGCCCAGGCAAACCCAAACCAGCCGCCCGCTGCCCGGCACAGCCAGGAAACTGAATCAATGGTGCAATGTGCCCATTGCCATATTCACCTGCCCCGTTCCGAAGCCTGCCTCATCAACGGCAAAACCTGGTGTTCCGAAGATCATGCCCGGCTGGGTCAGAAATAATGGCCCTTCCACTTTTGCAGCTGGACCGCCATGGATGGCTAAAGCCCACAGACAACATTCGCCTGGTGCCATCTCCCAACTTTGACCAACGCCACAAAAACGAAACCATCTCGCTACTGGTAATTCATAATATCAGCCTGCCACCTTACCAGTATGGCGGCCCGTACATAGAGCAGCTGTTTACCAACCGCCTAAACCCACGCGCGCATCCCTTCTTTGAAGACATCAAACATTTGCGGGTGTCGGCGCATTTTCTGATTCGCCGCAACGGGGAAATTATCCAGTTTGTCAGCACCGACAACCGGGCCTGGCATGCCGGGGTCTCCCGTTTTAACAGCCGGGAAAGCTGCAATGACTTTTCTATCGGGATAGAACTGGAGGGCTGTGACTTTGAGCCATTCATGCCCGAACAGTATGAAACCCTAAGCCAGTTAAGCAAAGTGCTAAGGGCACGCTACACCTTAAGGGCGGTACGTGGCCATGAACATATCGCACCAGGCAGAAAAACAGACCCGGGCCCTTACTTTGACTGGAAACAATATCAAAAAGAAAGCGGCTGGACCAAACGGGAAATGCCCGAACCCCAATAAAAACCGGGGCCGGGCATTGGCATTATACCTGCTTCAGATAGCGATTACGCAGACTTCAGCAACAGGGCATTCATACGTTTAACAAACGCGGCCGGGTCGGTAATTTGGGCGCCCTCAGCCAGCATAGCCTGATCCAGCAACACATTGGCCCAATCCTCAAATGCCTCGCCTTCAGCGGCCTGAATACGGGCAATAATGGCATGCTCGGGGTTGATTTCAAGGGTAGGTTTGAAATCGGGCGTTTCCTGACCAGCCGCCTGCAACATGCGCAGCAAATGCGGACTTAATTCATTTTGTCCAACCACCACGCAAGCCGGAGAATCAACCAGTCGCAACGTTACACTAACGTCCTTAACCTTATCTTTCAAGGCTTCTTTCAGGCGTTCCACCAAAGGCTTGAAGGACTCGGCCACTTCTTCCTGCTTTTTCTTTTCCGCATCATCAGCCAGCTCGGCAAGATCAAGACTTCCCTTGGAAACAGACACCAATTGCTTGCCATCAAACTCGCGGAAATGAGACATCATCCACTCGTCAACCCGCTCTGACAGCAACAGGACCTCTATGCCTTTTTTACGGAAGATCTCAAGGTGCGGACTGTTTTTGGCCGCATTGAAGGAGTCTGCCACCACATAGTAAATCCGGTCTTGCCCCTCTTTCATGCGAGCAATGTAATCCGCCAGGGAGACATTCTGCAAAGGCTCATTGGTATGGGTAGAGGCAAAACGCATCAGTTTGGCAATCCGTTCAAGGTTGGACGCATCTTCACCGGTACCTTCTTTAAGCACCTGACCAAACTCGGCCCAGAATACAGCGTAATCGTCGGGCTTGTTCTCGGCCATGTTTTCAAGCAAAGACAGGATACGTTTTACCGACCCTTCACGAATAGCGCGAACATCGCGGCTTTCCTGCAAAATTTCACGGGAAACGTTAAGTGGCAAATCAGAAGAGTCAATCACACCGCGCACAAAACGCAGGTACGATGGCAGCAACTGCTCGGCTTCATCCATGATAAAGACGCGTTTCACATACAGTTTTACGCCACGCTTGCCGTCGCGATCCCACAAATCAAACGGCGCGCGCTTGGGAATATACAGCAACTGGGTATACTCGCTACGGCCTTCCACACGGTTATGGGTCCAGGCCAGCGGATCTTCAAAATCATGGCTGACATGCTTGTAAAACTCTTGATACTGCTCGTCGGTAATGTCAGACTTGTTACGGGTCCATAGCGCACTGGCCTGGTTAACGGCCTCCCACTCGTCCTGTTTAACCATCTCGCTTTTTTCTTCATCATATTCTTCTTTCTGCATAAGCACAGGCAGGGAAATATGATCGGAATAACGGCGCAAGATCTCGCTTAATTTCCAGTGGCTAAGAAAATCATCTTCATCGGCACGCAGGTGCAGGGTAATCTCGGTACCGCGTGCTTCCTTTTCAATCGTTTCAATAGTGAAGTCGCCCTCGCCTTCGGAGGTCCAGCGCACCGCTTCATTGGCGGCCACACCGGCGCGGCGGCTTTCTACGCTTACCTTGTCGGCCACAATAAATGAAGAGTAAAAACCCACGCCAAACTGGCCAATTAACTGGGCGTCTTTTTGCTTATCGCCACTTAGCTGAGAGAAAAACTCTTTCGTGCCAGAGCGGGCAATCGTGCCCAGGTTGGCCACTGCTTCTTCTTTGCTTAAGCCAATGCCATTATCGGAAATGGTAATGGTGCGGGCATCTTTGTCATAGCTGACCTTAATTTGCAAATCGGCCCCACCTTCAAGCAAAGCAGGCTTGTCGATGGCTTCAAAACGCAGCTTGTCACAGGCATCCGAGGCGTTGGAAACCAGTTCCCGCAAGAAAATTTCCTTGTTGCTATACAGGGAGTGAATCATTAAATGCAGTAATTGCTTGACTTCTGTTTGAAAGCCCATGGTTTGCGGGCCGGCTTGAACAGTTGCTTCTTCTTGACTCATAGAATTGTTCGCTTGAAAAAAAGTTAGAATAAATATAGGCAGGTAAAACCTGCAATCTACCCGTTTAACTGGGGGCCACCGGCCTTTTTTCAAGAGTGTTTTATTGTAAACAGGGAAACAGGCGTATAATCAATAGCATTTCATCGCTGTTTGCGCCCTCTTTCCCATGCAAACGCACACGCTGTTTTCCTGCAAAAGCCAGGTAATTATTTCTTAAAACACATGCAATCCAAAAAACTATGGACCCCTGATTTTATTATCATCACGGGGGTCAACTTACTCATTTCTATCGTCTTTTACTTTCTGATTGTTACCCTGGGTGACTATGTCACCCAACGTTATGGGGTTTCTATTAGCATGGCCGGGCTGGCGGTAGGCATTTTTATTATTGGTGCCCTAACCAGCCGCCTGATTATCGGCCAGATGGTGGACGTGATTGGCCAGAAAAAAACCCTGTTAATTGGCCTGGTTACCTTCACGATAACCACCGGCCTGTATTTTATCAGTGACTCCATCTATTCCTTGCTGGTGGCACGCTTTCTGCACGGCATGGCCATTGGCGTGGCCAGTACCGCCTGCGGCACCATTGTGGCGCATATTATTCCCTCCCACCGCAAGGCCGAAGGCATTGGCTACTACAGTCTTAGCACCACGCTGGCTTCGGCCATTGGCCCATTCCTGGGGTTGTGGATGAGCCAGACTTTTGATTTCCAATGGGCTTTTGCATTTTGCCTGTTTATCAGCCTGCTGGCCCTGGCGGCTTCTACCTTCCTGAAAACCAGCTCAAGTAAACACACCGGTGAAATCCCTTTTCGGTTTTCCCTGGGCGATCTTGTTGAACGCAAGGCCTTGCCAGTGTCAACGGTCATGTTCCTTTTGGGGCTGTGCTTTGCCAGCGTGTTGACTTTCCTGAACAGCTACTCGATTGAACTGGATCTGGTTACGGCAGCTGGTTTCTTTTTTGTTGTTTATTCTTTTGTTATCCTGTTTTCACGCCCGATTGCCGGAAAAATCCTGGACAAAAAAGGCTCAAACGTGATTGTGTACCCATGCTGCATTTTACTTGCCATGGGCATGGCCACCATGGCCATAAGCCATTCTGCCTTAACACTGCTAAGCGCCGCCGCCCTGATTGGCCTGGGTTACGGCAGCCTGCAATCGGCCCTGCAGGCCGTTGCCATTAAAGTGGTTAAGCCGCATCGCATGGGACTGGCCACCGCCACATTTTATATTTGCCTGGATGCCGGACTGGGTTTTGGCCCTTACCTGTTGGGTATTATTATTTCTGAAACCGGCTACCGCAACCTGTACTGGCTGATGGCCGGGCTGGCCCTGTTATGCATGCTGCTATTTTATATGGTGCATGGCCGCCATGTTGCTTCTTTCCGTGAGCGGGACAGGCTGGAAAAACAATAAACAATGCTTCTCTCCCCCCCTTGCCTGCTCTGGCCCAACAGCCACGGCAGGCAAAAAACCTTTTCCAAGCGCTTGGCATGCCTGATACATTAACGCCAATCGGCAATATTACGATTGGTTAACTGAGTGGCGCTTTCCCGCTTTTGTGGATCAAAAGCAAAAGCCTTGCCAAAGCCCTGCACCAGCGTGCCTTTTGAAGGCAGCAAGCGAACCATGACAAAGTCAGGCAAAGTGGACAATAAACTTACCGTTTTACCGGCCCGTTGCGTAAGGGCAGCCAGTGCATTTTCATATTCTTCGCTGTTTTTATCAACCGTTTCCGCCCTGGCCTGATAGCTTAAACGCACCCGCGCATAGATATTTCTGGTTTTACTTTCATCATCGGCCAGCAAAATAGCCAGACTGGGGTTTTGTTGCAGATTGACCGTATGCGTGGCCAGGCCTGACACCAGAATATAAAAACGGTTATTAAGCCATGCGAAAGGGCTGTAGCTGGCGTTAGGCTCTCCCTTGTTATTGTTGGTTGCCATGACCAGGGAAAGGCATTCATTGTGTAAACGGTCTATTTCAGCTTGCAATGCGTGCAGATTAGCATCCATGAGTTTCCTGCTTGTTTGAAGTTATGGGGTAGCGTGTTTTTACCCCTACTTTATAGCCGACTTGTTTTTTTGTGTTGCATAAACGACATTTTTTTATGAATATTTTATTTTTTAGCCAAATAAAGATAACAGTACTGTAAAAAAACAAAAAAAACAGGTATAATTTTTTCTTTCCTGCCTACAGTTACAGGTTTATTTCCTGTAATGTCAGATTGCCCGGGTGGTGAAATTGGTAGACGCAGGGGACTCAAAATCCCCCGCCGCGAGGCGTGCCGGTTCGATTCCGGCCCCGGGCACCATCTTAAATTATCTATATAAATCAATAAGTTATAGAGAATTGATTTAAAATCACAAAAAAATAAATAATTCTGGATTTTCTCGTTGACGCATTTGTAGACGAATTTTTCCGAGATGGAATCTCTGCTTTCTTTACCTCTGTTTTTTGTTTAATTGTATTTTTATATCTAAAATTAAATTTTAATATAAAAATACAATTAAAATAAAGTCATAAAAGCAAATTCTGATAAGCTCTCTTTCCTATACTTTATATGGCATGTAATAACCCCTAACAAATAGATCGACAAAAAACTTAACTACTTGACGCCTTAGCCCAAACTGTAGGTATAGCACGCCACTCCTCAAGTCTTGTCGCCCGTACGATAGGAGAAGGATGCGCAGAAGTAAGAATACATAGCCCCATAGGCTTCAAGAGCCGCATTGCACGTTTCGCCTTACTACCTACCAAAACAATCGTCGTTAAATTTGGCAATAAAGGAATAAGTGCCTCCAGCTGTACGACCCCTAAACGTAACTCTGAAGCAGTCACCTTTCTGGTTCCATTCCAACCCGGTATGACATTCCAGATTAATGTACGTTTCCGTTTCAGCCCTGCTTCATTCATAAAAACAAATGTGGCATGTGCTGTTGGATCATCATTGTTTCTTGATATAAACCCAGAGCCCTTATTCTTGGCGGATGTCATAGGACCAGGCTTTTCAAATAAAAATAATATCTCCGCCTCTACTCCTCCATCAAGGGGATCGAAATCAGGAAATTCCCAGCCAGGATTGGTCAATCTTAGCGTCTGAACAAAATTCGCTAGCGGCACCATATGTGGTTCACTCAGTACGGCCCTCCGTTCTGAAACAGCCAGGGAGGAAGATAACTGCCGGGGCTTGTCCACAGAAATATTCTCCTTATAAAAAGCCATCTGGGTTAAAGACGGTTTTTTATCAAAAGAAGGATGCGCAGGCAATCAAACAATACTGATACTTATCTGCTTACCAAGCTTATGATAGGCTGACTCATTCAAGTGCCGCTTCCAATGCATCTTCAGCGTTTAACAACGCTTCCTGCTCATCCTCTCCAACTGAATTTGCTTCAGGAATATCGGGGAATTCGACCAGAAAAGTATCATTATCGTCAGGTATTAATGTGACAGGGTAAATTAACATATTGCTTTCTCCTAATTAATGCGGGGCTATGTCCAGTGCCGGGAGGCTTTATTGAGCCTCCCGGTTATTACTTGATTCCTAGGTCTTTCTTAATTTTATGAACCAAACCTGTACCAATCCTTTGATATATTGTGCGGCAGTGTGTATAATACACACCATGAATAGCAAAGACTTAATTAAGCTCATAGAGGCAAACGGTTGGCAGCTAAAGAATATCAAAGGATCGCACCATGTTTTTCGGCATCCTACATTGCCCGGCCATATTAGCGTACCTCACCCTAAAAAAGATATGGGCGCAGGTCTATTGAACAAACTGCTTAAACAGGCAGGCTTAAAGGAATAATTATGAAATATCCAATTGTTATTGAACCCGGAAATGATACGCAGGCATGGGGGGTTGTAGTTCCCGATCTTCCCGGCTGTTTTTCCGCTGCTGATGAAGGTGTGGATCAAGCCATTGAAAATGCCAGGGAAGCGATTGCTGTCTGGATTGAAGACGCTTTGGATAATGGCGAAAAAATACCAAAACCAAGCCCAATTGATACCTATAAAGATGATCCTGATTATCAGGGTTGGATTTGGGCTATTGTTGATGTTGACCCAGATATTTTTGATGATAAGGTAGAGCGGGTGAATATCACTTTACCTAAACGCATTTTGGCAAGAATTGATGCAAAAGCCAAAGCTGCCGGTGAAAGTCGGTCAGGCTATATTGCTCATATGGCATTGATTAATTAATGTTAGTCCCCCTATAACGTTTACCATTAAGTGCGGAAAGCCCCATCATTCATGGTGGGGCTTTCCGCACTTAATGGTAAGAACCGGTGTTTATCAAGGTAGTTGTCACTGTTTTTTGTCTTAAGCAGCTTGTTGCATCTTCGTAAGCGTTCGGCCATCTCATCTTGACAGCGGTTTTCTTTAACCTGTTTTTTTACATCGCTGTCTGTGGTTGCCAATTATGCGGCAACAGTTCAGCAATACGGCTGGCGGGCTGAGTGGGCAAGCGTGTGAGTACATCCTTCAAATAGGCATACGGATCATGCC
>JAVESC010000054.1:0-19738 GCA_034006805.1 Advenella sp. | reverse complement strand
GGAATTGGACACAATCTGGCTTTGTTTCTGTACTATTGAGATTATAAGATTGTAGCCATTTTCGATAAATTGAATAACGGGAATGATTTCAAACTAAAATTAAGGTTTTATTTTTATTTATTGTTGGAAAGTATTTTTATGCGCACTTGGATGTGTTTGATTTGTGGTTGGGTTTATGATGAAGAGGCCGGATTGCCCGAAGAGGGCATTGCGCCGGGTACCAAATGGGAAGATGTTCCGCCAAATTGGGTCTGTCCTGAATGCGGTGCCCGCAAGGAAGATTTTGAAATGATGGAAATCTGATAAACAGTTAAAACAAAACAACCCAGGGAGTCAATCATGGAAGAACAGTCAGTGTCCACCGAATCCGGCTTCATGAGCATGGCCAATCAGTTCCTGATGGCCATGCCTTCACAAAACTCCGACCTTTTTGAAGGCGGCGTGGTTTATGTTTGCGAGCATTCAGAACAGGGCGCGCTGGGATTACTGCTAAACCGGCCAACTGATTTGTCTGTGAAAACTCTGCTCGAGCGGCTGGATCTTGATCTTCAGGAAGATCAGCCCCAGGGGGTTGTTTATTATGGCGGTCCGGTGCAAACCGACCGCGGTTTCGTGTTGCACAGTCCGGTGCGTAATTATCGCTCAAGTGTTCTCCTGGGTGATATGGCGCTAACTACTTCACGTGATGTTCTTGAGGAAGTGGCTCAGGGTAAAGGCCCTGCAAAAGTGTTTATCTCGCTGGGTTATTCGGGTTGGGATGCCGGGCAACTGGAGCAGGAAATTGTTGATAATGCCTGGCTCAATGTAGATGCCGATATGTCCGTGATTTTTGACAAGGCACCTGCCGAACGTTATGTGGCCGCCCTGGCATTGCTGGGCATCGAGCCTTCTGCCCTGACAGGTGAATCGGGGCATGCCTGAGCAGACTTTTCTGGCCTTTGACTTTGGCCTGAAAAAAATTGGCGTTGCCATTGGCAACAGCCTGACTAAAAGTGCCCGTCCGTTATGTATTCTGAAACCGGTAACCAAACAGGCCCGTTTCGAGCAAATCGCCCAACTGCTTCATGAATGGCAGCCCGACTGTATTATCGTCGGCCTGCCGCTTACCCTTGATGGCCAAGAACAACCTGCTTCACTGCAAAGCAGGCGTTTTGCCAACCAGCTTAACGGACGTTTCTCTATCAAGGTCGAAATGGTGGATGAACGAGGTTCCAGTCTCGAGGCCCAGTCGTATCTGGGCAACAATAATGATGACGATGCGGTGGCCGCATCCATTATTTTGCAACGTTACCTGGATACTCTGGCGTAAAATGACAAAAACATGATTTTGACAATTACAGGAAGAAACAATGGAGTTAACCCTACCTAGAGCAGAAGACTTGTATGCGCACATGAAAAAGGGTATACAAGATCTTCTTGGGAAACTTGACCCTGATTCGGTGCATCTGGTTGGCATTTATTCGGGCGGCGCCTGGTTAGTCGAAAGGTTGCAGAAAGACCTCAAGATGCAAAACCCGTCGGGGGTCATCAATACCAGCCTGTATCGGGATGATTTTCATAAAATCGGCTTGCATTCACAGGTTTTGCCCAGCGCCATTCCTTTCGAGGTTAATGGCAAGCATATCATCATGGTGGATGATATTTTATATACCGGCCGTACCACACGGGCTGCCATGAACGAGCTGTTCGATTACGGGCGTCCGGCTTCCATTTCCCTGGCCGTGCTTATAGACCGCGGCGGGCGAGAGTTGCCCGTGTCGCCCAACGTGTGCGGAGGGGTGATTCCTCTGGACAAAGGAACCAACTTTGTTCTTTCTCAAAATGAACAGCGATTATTTGATATTGATTTAAAAAAGGAAAACGTCGGTGCATAATCCTCAGCTTAATCGACACGGAGAGTTAACGCATTTACTGAGTACAGAGGGGCTGCCAAAAGATATTCTTACTCATATACTTGATACGGCACAAACCTTTGTTCCCCTGGCCGAACGCGAGGTCAAGAAGGTGCCATTGTTGCGCGGTAAAAGTGTTTTCAATCTTTTCTTTGAAAACTCAACACGTACCCGGACTACCTTTGAAATAGCGGCAAAGCGTTTGTCGGCAGATGTATTCAACCTGAATATCAACGCCTCTTCCGCGTCCAAGGGTGAGTCCCTGCTTGATACCATCAGTAATTTAACGGCCATGCAGGCCGATATTTTTGTGGTCAGGCACGAAGCCAGTGGCGCGCCTTATTTAATTGCCCAGCATGTCGAGCCGCATATTCATGTGGTTAACGCCGGTGATGGCCGCCATGCACACCCTACCCAGGGTTTGCTTGACATGTATACCATCCGTCATTTCAAGAAAGACTTCTCCAATTTAACGGTCGCCATTGTGGGCGATATTTTGCATTCGCGCGTGGCCCGCTCTGACATTCATGCCTTAACCACACTGGGTGCGGCCGAGATTCGTGCCATTGCCCCACTAACCCTGTTGCCCGGCGGGCTTGAGCAAATGGGCGTTCGCGTCTTTACCAATATGGAGCAGGGCCTCAAAGACGTAGACGTTATTATTATGCTGCGCCTGCAAAATGAGCGTATGAAAGGGGCGTTATTGCCTTCCTCACAAGAATATTTCAAGCACTATGGCTTAACACGGGAAAAACTGGCCTATGCCAAACCAGATGCCATCGTTATGCATCCCGGTCCCATGAACCGGGGGGTTGAAATTGATTCCGCCGTTGCCGATGGCAACCAGGCAGTCATTCTGAACCAGGTAAATTTTGGGATTGCAGTCCGGATGGCAGTGATGAGTATTGTGGCAGGAGCTAGTCTGTGAAAATTTTGATTAAAAACGGTCGTTTGCTTGATCCTAAAAATGGTATCGACCAAACATGTGATATTGCCATTGCCTCCGGACGTGTGGTTGGGATTGGCAATGTCGATCCTTCTTTCGAGGCCAAACGGGTTATTGATGCCCAGGGGCTGGCGGTAGTGCCTGGCCTGATCGATTTGTCTGTCCGGTTGCGTGAACCCGGCTTCGAGCACCGTGCAACGCTTGAATCCGAGATGAATGCCTCTTTGGCTGGCGGCGTCACCAGTCTGGTTATTCCTCCTGATACCGATCCGGTCCTTGATGAGCCCGGTCTGGTGGAAATGCTTAAACACCGTGCCAAACAGCTTAACCAGGCCAATCTGTACCCATTGGGGGCCATGACGCTGGGCCTGAAAGGTGAAACCATTACCGAAATGGCCGAGCTGACAGAAGCCGGCTGTGTGGCTTTTTCGCAAGCGGTACATCCACTGATTGATTACGGCGTACTGTACCGGACCATGCTGTATGCCAAAACCTACGACTATACCCTATGGCTGTATCCTTTTGATGCCGCGCTTTCCAAGGGGGGCGTCGCTGCCAGTGGTGCGTTTGCCTCTCGCACCGGGTTGGCGGGTGTTCCTGTGCAGGCTGAAACCATTGCCTTGCATGCCCTGTTTGAATTGCAAAAAAGTACCGGTGTGCGTTTGCACCTGTGTCGTGTATCAAGCGCGGCAGGGCTAAACCTGGTACGCAAGGCCAAGTCAGAAGGTTTGCCGGTAAGCTGCGATGTCTCTATTAACCAGATTCATCTTATCGACCAGGATATTGGTTTCTTTGATAGCAATTATCGACTGGATCCGCCTTTGCGCTCACAACGCGATCGTGATGCCATTCGCCAGGGCCTGGCCGATGGCACGATTGATGCCATTTGCTCCGACCATACCCCTGTTGATGACGATGGCAAGCTGTTGCCATTTTCCGAGGCAGAGCAGGGCGCAACCGGTGTCGAGTTGTTGTTCTCGCTGGTTTATAAATGGGCCCAGGAAACCAAAACGCCTGTTCTGGATGCCTTGGCCAAAATCACCACCCAACCGGCTTCTATCCTGTTGTCGGGTGCACCCGCCTTGCCGCCTTGTGGCCAGCTGGATATTGGCGCTCCTGCCGATCTGGCCCTGGTTGATCTGGATGCGGCCTGGGTTGTTAATCGTGAAACCATTTCTAGCCAGAGCTGCCATACGCCATTTTTTGGCTATGAACTGCCGGCCAAGGTCAAAATGACCTTGGTGGGTGGCCGGGTTGTGTGGGAGTCGGCTTGATTCTGCGTTTAATGCGTTTTGGCCTCCGGGCACCTGCACTGATTCTGTTATTGGCATTTGGAATGGCAACTTCATTTGTGCTTTATCCATTCCTCAAACAGTCATGGCGGGAAAAAATTACCCGCTGCTGGTCATTGCTTTTAATGAAAGTCTGTGGCGTGCAGATTGTTGTTGAAGGGCAACCCATCCTGAAAGGCGCGGTGATGTGGGTGGCCAATCATGTGTCATGGATTGATATCTTTATCCTGAACAGCTGTCGCACCACTTCGTTCATTGCGAAAAGTGAAATCAGGAAATGGCCGGTGATTGGCTGGCTGGTGGCTTCGGTTGGCACGATTTTTATTGAACGGGGCCAGCGCCATGCCATTGCCCGGGTCAGCAAGTCAATTCTTGACCTTTTCAAGCAGGATGCCTGTGTTGGCTTGTTTCCTGAAGGTACCACCTCGGATGGCATGGACATGCGTTCTTTGCATACCAGCCTGTTTGAACCGCCGCTCAGGGCGATGGTGCCCATTCAGCCAGTAGCGCTGGTGTTCATGCTGCATGGGCAGCGTAGTGGTGCCATGGCCTTCGTGGGAGAGCAAACCCTGGTTAATAACATCTGGCATTTGCTTAGTTCGCGGGGTGTCCTGGTTTATGTCCGTTTCCTTAAGCCAATTAACCGGACAGGTGAGCCGGTTGAGGCCACCCGTACCGAAATTGCCAGTGAAATCCGTACCGCCATTATTCATGAGCTGAAAAAAGAGTTGCCCTGATTAAACGGTAGCAATATAAAACAAAAAACCACTATTCCAATCTGGCCGGAATAGTGGTTTTTTTTATGGTGCTGGCATGGCAGGCTGATGCTTGTGCCATCAGTTTCCTGCCGCAATCTGGATCAGCTTTCTGTCGTTAAGGCGAATGGCGGTTAACTTGCCGCCCCACACGTAGCCGGTATCAAGGGCAATCAGGTGTTCGCGCAATAGCAATCCCAGTGTGGACCAATGGCCAAAAATAATGGTGTTATCAATGGTTTTGCGGTCGGGTACCTCAAACCACGGGATTAGTCCATGATTGCCGCCAGGTGCTTCTTTGGATGCAAAATCCATATGGCCTTTGGGGGTGCATAAGCGGATGCGGGTAAGGGCGTTGATAATAACCCGCAGGCGTTTTGAGCCTTCAAGTGATTCTTTCCATTGGGAAGGTTCATTACCGTACATGTTTTGCAGGTTTTTTTTCCAGTTGCGCGAACGCAGGGACTCGGCTGCTTCGTTGGCCAGGCGCAAGGTAGTGGCCAGGTCCCATTTGGCCATGACGCCCGCGTGCACCATCAGGTGTCCGTAATCGTAATGGGCCAGCGGGCGGTGCCTGAGCCAATTGATCAGGTCCCTGGCATCCTTGGCATTCAGGATATCGTCGATGGTATCTGATTTGTTTTGTCGCCGGATGCCGGCATAAACAGCCAGCAAGTGCAGGTCATGGTTGCCCAGGATGCACACGGCCCTGTCACCCAGTTCAATCAGACGCCTGAGCGTACGTAACGATTCAGGTCCGCGGTTGGTCAGGTCTCCGGCAAACCATAATTCACAGTTGGGATCCTCTTTGATTTCGGGTTGTTCAAGTAGGGCGTCAAGGGCACTGCAGCAGCCTTGCAAGTCTCCTACTGCCCAAATATTTTTATTCATAATTAACCTTGTTACTTTGTTTTTTTCTTGTCAGTTCCGGTGGTATGTTTTTTTGTGGTTCGCCTGGCTTCCATAAAATACAACGCCATCAGGGCGACGACCAGGCCAAGGATATTGGGTGCCAGTGCGGTTGTCCAGGCCGGCAGGTTATGTAACATGCCCAGGTTAAGAGACAGTTGGTTGAACATGAAAAAACCAACGCCCAGCAAAATACCAATGAACACTTTTGCGCCAACACCACCGCTGCGGGTTTGAATGAAGCTGATGGGGGCGGCAATGGTCATCATGACCAGCAAGGTAAATGGATAGCTCCCTTTGCGCCATAAGGCCACGAATTGCCGATTGGTTTGTAAATGGTTGTCATCCAGGTAGGTAATGTAATCAAGCAGGGAAACCACGGACATTTTTTCGGGCTGCAATTCTCCTGCCAGAAGGCGGTCTGGGGTCAGGGTGGTTTCCAGGGTTAAAGAGGGGATGGACACAATTTTTGCGACCGCATTGACCGGATCGTTGGGGTTGGCCAGGGCCTCTTCAATGTTAACGGTACTTTGGGTTTGCGCGACCTCGTTCAGGGTTAGGATATTGTCCTGGAAAAAACCGGTTTGGGCATGAGAAAAATGCAGGAACTGGCCGCTGGTTTTGTCATAGGTAGTAATGCGGATGTTCTGGACGTTGCCATTGTCTGACATGGCACCAATATTGATAACCCGGGCATTGCCCTGCAGGTCGGGTTCGCGAAACCAGTAACCGCTGCTCATGCGCCCGCCCTTGGCCTTGCCCAGGAGTTTAAGGCTGAGCTCGCTGGTTTTGACTTCGGCGGCCGGCGCAAAAAATTCGGATAGTACCAGGGCGCCTCCCATGATGGGAATGCAAATAACCCAAAGCATGAGCAACAGCCTGGCGCTGCTTACACCGGATACCCGCAAAATAACCAGTTCATTGCGTTGTGCCAGGCTGGCCAGGGCCATGGTTGCCCCAATCAGCAGCCCGATAGGCAGCAAATCATAAAGCCGGGTGGGTATTTGCAAGGCTTCCAGATATAACAGGGACAACAGGGAAAAGTTGTCGTTGACTTTATCCAGCTCGTCGATCAGGGAAAAAAAAGTAAACAGACCCAGCAACACCAGCAGCACAGCGGTGGTGGCTCGGTATATTTCACTGGCAAGATAACGACGGGCAGTAAGCATGTAAGCGAGGAGAAAGAAAATTATTTACAAATTATAAAGATGTTGCTGTGATTTTGATGGTTCGTATCGTAAGCAGCTGCCTGGGATTGTAACTTTTAAATGGGTGGCAAGCACATCCTGCCTATGGGTAAATGTTAATTTCTGACAATAAACGGTTTAGGGCGAGTCGGGAATTTGGGCGGACTTCATTCTTGCCTGTATGGTTCGGGAGCGTGACTGCACATAGCGGCTGCCAATATTGGCCCCATAAACCCTGGGATTGGGTAGCAATACTGCCAGCTGGGCTGCCTGTCTTTGGGTAAGCTTGCCGGCATTGGTTTTAAAATAGTGCTGGCTGGCCGCCTGCGCGCCAAAAATACCGGTGCCCCATTCTGCCAGGTTCAAATAAAGCTCCAGAATGCGTTCTTTGGACATGACCGTTTCAAGCATAAGGGTAATAACCAGCTCCTGGCCTTTTCTGAGATAGCTGCGATCATTGGACAGAAACAGGTTTTTGGCCAGTTGCTGGGAAATGGTGGAGCCGCCGCGGATTTTGTTTTTGCCTTTTTGGCTTTGTGCCGTGTTGTAGCGCCAGGCCTGTTCAATCGCATCCCATTCAACGCCCTTGTGGGAGACGAAGTTGGCATCTTCAGCGGCAATGACCGCTTTTTTCAGGTTGTTATTGATTTGCTCGTAATTGACCCATTCATGGTGAATGGGAACCGGCGGGTCTTGCCGGGAAAGTATGGATTTTTGCTGGTTCATCATGGCGCTGCTCCATGGGTTGAACAGGCTATACCAGCAAACCCACAAAAACAGCCAGGCCTGATAAAACAGCACAAGGCCCACAAAGGTGCCTGCCAGCTGCAACAGGGTTCTGGCAACGGACTGTTGACGGACTTTTTGCGGGTATTGGCGTAAACCAGCCAGCAGGGATTGAAACAAAGAAATGACGGACATTAGCCGGTAAGCAGTTGTTGGCGCAGGGTTTCAAGCACAGGAACGGGATTGATGCGGACATGGTTCCAGATAAAGAAACTTTCCGCACCCTGGTAAACCAGCATCCCCAGACCATCCGATGCCATTGTGGTGCCATCTTGGCGGGCCTGCTGCAAGAAAGGGGTATCGTTTTCTGGCGTATAAACCATGTCATAGGCCAGGCTGTTATGGGCAAACAGGCCCGCCGGCAGTGGCAGGGTATTTTGCTGCAGGCTGCTGGAGGTGGCGTTGATGACAATATCCCACTGGCCCTGGATGTGTTCAAAACCACCGGCCGACAGTACGCCGGTGTATTGGGGCAGGCCGGCCAGGCATTGATTGGCCAGCTCGGTGGCCTTGGCTGCGGTACGGTTAACAATGAGCAATTGGCGGCAGCCGGTTTCAAGCAGGGGCAAAACAACGCCCCGGGCCGCGCCACCGGCACCCAGCAACAGGATTCTTTTATCTTCAAGAGCAATACCCTGGCGGCGAATATCATTGACCATGCCGATGCCATCGGTATTGCAGCCGTGCAGGTGGCCATCTTCCATCCAGAGCGTATTGACTGAGCCGGCAGATTGGGCACGCCGGGACAGCTTGGCCTTGGCCAGTTCATAAGCCCTGAGCTTGAAAGGAATGGTAATGTTCAGCCCTTTGCCACCCTGACTAAAGAAGGTTTGCACGGCCGCTTCAAAGCCATCAAGCGGCACCAGCATTTTTTTGTAGTTAATGGCAAGACCGGCCTGTTTGGCAAACAGCGAATGCAATAGCGGTGAATAACTGTGCTGGATGGGGTTGCCCATGACGGCAAAATTCAGGGGAGCGTTCATGACGGGGTAACCTCTGTGGCATGCGTGGCGGTTTCAGTCTGTTCAATCTGTCTGACATACTGGCAATCCAGGGTCAGATCAAGCAGGTTGCTGCCCATTAAATCAATTTCCACAATGCTGCCGCGTTCCAGTTCGGGCATGCCATTGATCGTGGTCACGAAGGGCGCATTGTTAAAGCGCACCAGGTTGTCGCGCAATACCGTGGCTTCAACGCGGGTAACTTGTTGCTGTTCAAACCAGCGCAGGCACCAGAAGCGCTCAAGGCGGCTTTGGAACTCTCCCCACAAAGTGTATTGGGATTCGAAAGCGCCAATAATGGCGTACAGGTCGGCGTCTTTGGGTTTGAAAGGGGCCACCAGACGGGCCGAGACCCCATGCTGGGCAGCAGCAATAATCTGGCTTTGGTTGATCAGATCGACATAACGCCTAAGCGGTGACGTACACCATGCGTAATACGGGACACCAATGGTTTCATGGGGCAGGGGGTGGGTTGACATGCGCGTGCGGCCGGCTTGCTGTGACCTGAAAATGCCGGGCAGGCCATTATCGTTCAGGAAACCGGCCCACTGGGTATTGGCCAGTAGCATGAATTCAGCAACAATCAGGTCCAGCGGGGCATCGCGGCGGCGGGGCGCCAGGTTGATCACAGCGTTGGGATCATCAGCCGGGCCATCCAGCACAAAGGTGTATTCAACCCGAGAGTTATTTTCGGGTTTGCCGCGAATCACTTCTCGTGCCGTTTTCAGGTGTTGCCCCAATTTCCACAGTGGCCTGAACAGGAACGGGTAGGGCATGGGCAGGCTTTCGTCTTCCAGGGCCTTGACGGTAATCAGGTGGTCAATCAGGTTGGTGCGCAGGTTTTCCTGCACGCAAATTTTTTCAAGTCGGGTTTCTGATGATAGTATTTCTCCGGTATCAATGTTGGCCTTGATGTACAGGGAAACGACTGGCGTGGGTTTGCCGGCGATGAGCGAGAAGGCATTGATAACCGAATCCGGCTGCATGGGAATTTTGTCACCAGGCATGTAAACGGTGGACATCCGGTCGCGGGCCAGCTTGTCCAGTTCCGAGTCGCGTTCAACCATTAGGGCGGGGGCGGCAATGTGAATGCCAATGTTATACACGCTGCCGCTTTCCTGGTGTACCGAGAAAGCATCGTCAATCTCGGTGGTGAACATATCGTCCACCGAGTAGGGCTCAACCTCGGCAAGCGGCAAGTCGGCAATGGCGGGCAGTGTCATATCCTTGAACCGGGTCCCTTTGGGGAAATTCAGGCCCAGGAATTTTTCACGGTGGATGGCCAGCGGGTGTGGGTAAACTTTTAGCCTTAATAAAAGCTGTTCAATGGTTTCTCCGGTTTCGTCCATGGCCTGGCTGAAGGCTTTCCATTCAAGCGAGTTTTTGTCAGGCTTGGCCAGGAAAGTATGGATGACAGGCGTAAAGGCTTCCGGCACCATGCCTTGCTTGATTTCTTCAATCCAGGCGGCTTGCTGCTCGGCCTGTTTTTGTTTTTTCTCAAGGGCTGCCAGTGCGGCTTTCAGGATGTCGGGTGGGGCAGGACGGTATTGGCCCTTACCTTTGCGATGAAAGTATACCGGTGCACCATGCAGGCGTAGTAACAGGGTGGTTTTTTCCAGGATGGTGGGTTCGTGACCGAAGTAGTCCCGTGCCAGTTCTTCTACCTGGAATTCCTGTTGGGGGGCGCATTCCCACAGGAATTCAAGATCAATCTCTTCGGCCAGTTGCCTGGCTTCATCCATCAAGGTGAGCGGACTCTGGTTATCGAAAAAGAAAATCGTGTTATTGCGTTTTATTTTGCTTCTTTTCCCGGATGCCGATTCCACCTGCAAGGAGGTGTCTGCTTCAGACAGGATTTTTTCGGCTTTAAATTGACCGTTATCTTCAAAAACCACGTACATTGAATTTTTTCCTAATTGTTTAAGGCAAAGTCCAGGACTTGGGGAATATATTCTTCAAAATCTGAAAAACCGTGGTCCCCACCGGGAATAATTAATTGTTTTGCGCCAGCGTAGCGATGTTGCATTTCCCGCCAGTCCAGCACTTCGTCAGCCATGCGGGCCAGCAGGAAAAATTGTTCGGGATGCCTGATTTCGGGCACGAACAGTTCCGCCAGTTCCCTGATGTGTTCGGCTTTCAGTTCGAATGGCTTATCGCTGTGAAAGCAGGTCATGGGCCCAAGCTGGGTGGACAGGTCACGCGAGGCATAAATACATGGGTTAACCAGAATCGCCTTGCAATCAAGTTCGTTGGCCAGCCAGGTGGCATAGTAACCGCCCAGCGATGAGCCAATCACGGTAAGCGTGTGCATATCCTGGCCCTGGCAGAGCTGGTGGGCAGTGGCAAGGGCCAGTTTAATGGCCTGTTTGGGCGAAACGGGCAGGTTCGGGCTGGCGAAAGCGTGACTTAAGCCCTGTTTGGCCATGGCCTGTTGCATGAGCTGTGATTTGGCCGATAAAGATGACGACCGGAAACCATGTAAATATAAAATCATAAGAGAAAAGAATAAAGGCCGCTAAATAATCAAGTGAATTTTTGCTTCAGGGCGGCAATCAGTTTATCGTGAAACCCGCCAAAGCCGCCATTGCTCATGATTAGAATATGGTCGCCTGGCTGCGCCCGTTGCATAACGGCCGTGGTCAGGTGCTCAAGATCATCATGGGCACCAACGCGGTCTTGCTGGTTGGCAAAAACGGTTTTCGGGTCCCAGCCCAGGGCATGTTTGCCTTCTTTGGCACCAAAACAGAATATCAGGTTGGCCTGTTCCAGGGCTTGCGGCAGGCGTGCTGCCATGGTGCCCAGTTTCATGGTGTTGGAGCGGGGTTCAAGCACGGCCAGAATGCGTTGCTGGCCAACCTGGTTGCGCAGGCCCGCCAGCGTGGTTTCAATGGCGGTGGGGTGGTGGGCAAAATCATCGTAAACATGAATATCATGAACGCTTGCCCGCAACTCCATGCGCCGACGGATACCCTGAAAACAGTTCAGCGCACGGGCAGACTGTTCTGCGCTAATGCCAATATGATGGGCGGCGGCAATGGCGGCCAGGGCATTATTCATATTATGAATGCCATTGTGTTGCCAGTTGATGCGCGCCACAACCTGGTTTTGGTAAAGCACATCAAAACGGGTACCGGCGGCATCGTGATGGGCATATTGCCATTGGGCATTGGGGCCCAAGGTGTCGGTACCCGACCAGCAGCCACGTGCCAGCACGCGCTGCAAGGCCTCATCTTGGGCAGGGTAAATAATACGGCCTGAACCCGGCACTGTGCGCACCAGGTGATGAAACTGGGTTTCAATGGCCGCCAGGTCGGGAAAGATATCGGCGTGATCAAATTCCAGATTATTCAGGACTGCGGTACGAGAGTGATAGTGCACAAATTTCGAGCGCTTGTCGAAGAAGGCGGTGTCATACTCATCGGCTTCAATCACAAAATATTTGTTTTCAGGATTGAACCGGGCGGATACCTGCAAGTCGTGGGCAATGCCTCCAATCAGGAAATTGGGCTTCAGGCCCGCGTGTTCAAGAATCCAGGCCAACATGGAGCTGGTGGTGGTTTTGCCATGCGTGCCGGCCACCGAAAGAACGTGCTGTGACTGAAGCACATGGTCGCCCAGCCACTGGGGGCCTGATACATAAGGCTTGCCCTGGTCTAAAATGGCTTCCATTAACGGGTTGCCACGGGTAATCACGTTACCGATGATGAACAGGTCGGGATTCAGCCCGGTTTGACTTGCATCGAACCCTTCGATCAGTTCAATGCCCTGTTCCTGCAACTGGGTGCTCATGGGCGGGTAAACGCCAGCATCACAGCCGGTTACCTTGTGTCCGGCCGAGCGGGCAATTAGGGCCAGGCCGCCCATGAATGTACCGCAAATACCTAGAATATGAATATGCATAAAACTCTCCTGTCGGTATTTTAAGGGTTTCTGCCGTTCATCCTGCCGAAAAAACGCAGAAAAGATTAAAAGGTGACTTGGCTCATGAAGCCAGGTGGCGATTTGTGTTAAAAATAGTCATTGATTTAAAAGCGGAATTTTAATGAAACGTAGAAATATGTTAAAAATGGCGGGTGGGGTTTTGCTGTTGTTGCCGGGTATCAAGGCAATGGCCATGCAGGCCGGAAGCTCTTCTGAAATTGGCGATGTGTCCCAGGAAGCCCTTGATGCCCTGTTTGATCTTTCGGTGCCCGATATATCCGGGCAGGCACATACGGTGCGCGAATACACCAACAAACCGCTGGTGCTTAACTTTTGGGCTACATGGTGTCCGCCTTGCGTCAAGGAAATGCCCGATCTTGACGCCTTGCACCAGGCTTATCCCAATGTCAATTTTGTCGGGTTTGCCGCAGACTCCGAACGCAATATGCTTAAATTCGAAGAAAAGGTAAAAGTTTCCTATCCTTTGCTGGTTGCGGGCATGGGTAGCATAGGTTTAATGAAAAAACTGGGTAATAAATCGGGTGGTTTACCGTTTACCCTGGTCTTTGATACCGGTGGCAAACTTAAGTATAAAATCCTTGGGCAGGTTGAAAAAGATGAGCTTGAACAAATACTTAAAACACTCTCAAGCTGATTTTGAATATGCAAGGATATGATAATTTAATAGACAAAAGCATGAATTTGACGTTAAATACGGGTTTATTTGTTTGTATAATATGTTAAATGACTCGAAATTTGCTCATTATTAACGGCCCCAACCTTAATTTGCTGGGTACACGCGAGCCAGAGGTTTATGGCAGTCACACGCTGGCAGACATCAACCGTGAACTTGCAGAAACAGCCGCAGGCCTGGATGTCCGTTGTGAATTTTACCAAAGCAATCATGAAGGCGCTCTTGTTGATCGCATTCAGCAGGCAATGGGAAATATCGATTTCATTATTATCAATGCCGGTGCCTATACTCATACCAGTGTAGCCATTCGCGATGCGTTGGCCGGAGTCAATATTCCGTTCATCGAAGTGCATATTTCAAATGTACACCAGCGCGAAGCATTCCGTCACCACTCTTATCTGTCAGACAAGGCTGTCGCGGTTATTTGTGGCATGGGGGCTTACGGGTACACGGCAGCCATGTATTATGCGGCAAAACATTATTTACAATGACGTTTGCACAAGCTAGGGCAAACTGAATTAACTAAACACCTCCAACCGGAAAATGTTATGGATCTTAGAAAACTAAAAACCCTTATCGACCTTGTTGCCGAGTCAGGAATCGCTGAATTGGAAATTACAGAAGGCGAAGGTAAAGTTCGCATTGTCAAGTTCTCACAAGTGCAACCGGTGGTACCCGTTGCCGCTCCCGAGGCAACCGTGGCCGTCGCCCCTGCCGCACCTGCTGCTGCTGCGCCAGCTGCCAGTGCCGAACCGGTCATTACCGGCCACATCGTCAAGGCACCCATGGTGGGTACGTTCTATCGCGCGCCTAACCCTAACGCACCCGCTTTCGTCGAAGTGGGCGCCAGCGTGAAAGAAGGTGATGCCCTGTGCATTATCGAAGCAATGAAACTGCTGAACGAAATTGAAGCCGATAAAACTGGAGTCATCAAGGAAATTCTGGTTGAAAACGGTGAGCCTGTAGAGTTTGGTCAACCTTTATTCGTGATTGCCTGATATGTTTGAAAAAATTCTTATTGCGAATCGCGGTGAAATAGCACTGCGAATCCAGCGGGCATGCCGGGAACTGGGTATTAAAACCGTTGTCGTGCACTCCGAAGCTGATCGCGATGCCAAATACGTACGGCTGGCTGATGAGTCTGTTTGCATCGGTCCTGCCTCGCCCCAGCAAAGCTATTTGCACATGCCCGCCATTATTTCGGCCGCCGAAGTGACCGATGCCGAAGCCATTCACCCCGGTTACGGTTTTTTGGCTGAAAACGCAGATTTCGCCCAGCGTGTCGAGCGTAGCGGTTTTGTCTTCATTGGCCCCCGTCCTGAAACCATTCGTCTGATGGGTGACAAGGTTAGCGCCAAAAAAGCCATGATTGAAGCCGGCGTGCCTGTGGTGCCCGGTTCTGAAGGCGCTTTGCCCGACGACAACGAGTACGTGCTGAATGCAGCCCGGGAAATTGGTTATCCGGTTATTATCAAGGCCGCCGGTGGTGGTGGTGGACGTGGCATGCGGGTGGTTCACACCGAGGCCGCCCTGTTAACCGCTGTGCAAATGACCAAGGCCGAAGCCCAGGCAGCTTTCAATAATCCTGAAGTCTATATGGAAAAGTTCCTCGAGAACCCACGACATATTGAAATTCAGGTATTGGCTGATGGCGGTAAAGAAGCCATTTGGCTGGGTGAGCGTGATTGTTCCATGCAGCGCCGTCACCAGAAGGTCATCGAAGAAGCACCCGCACCGGGCATTCCACGTAAGCTGATTGAAAAAATCGGCGAGCGCTGCGCTGATGCCTGCCGCCGCATCTCATACCGTGGCGCGGGTACGTTTGAATTTCTTTATGAAAACGGCGAATTTTATTTCATCGAAATGAATACCCGCATTCAGGTTGAACATACCATTACCGAATGCATTACCGGTATTGATCTGGTCCAGCAACAAATCTTCATTGCAGCGGGCCAACCTTTCAAACTGAAACAAAAAGAGATTCAGTTCAGGGGGCATGCGATTGAATGCCGTATTAACGCCGAAGATCCCTACTCGTTTATGCCGTGTCCCGGTCTTATCACCAGCTGGCATACACCGGGGGGTCCTGGTGTAAGGCTTGATTCCCACGTATTCAGCGGTTATAAAGTGCCGCCCAATTACGACTCCATGATTGCCAAATTAATCACTTATGGTGATACCCGCGATCAGGCCATTGCCCGCATGAAAATTGCCTTGTCTGAAATGGCGGTAGAAGGGATTCAAACCAATATTCCCTTGCATCGTGATCTCATGAACGATACCAATTTTGTTGACGGTGGAACCAGTATTCACTATCTGGAACACAAATTAAGTGAACGTGGTAAATCATAAATTGACGATGGTTTGAAAAAATAGGCCGAGATTATTCTCGGCTTAATTCATAATAAGGAAAAATGATGCGTGAGCTGGTGCTGATGTGTGCCGAAAACGATGCTGAGCAGTTGTCGGATCTATTGCTTGAAGAAGGGGTGCTGTCGGTGTCGGTTGAAGACGCTGATCGCGATACGGATACCGAACAGCCTTTGTTTGGTGAGCCGGGCACCGAGCCTGAGGTGCAGGCCTGGAAGCATAACCGGGTGGTGGCCTTGTTACCCGATGATCTTGAACCCGAAGTCCTTCTGGCGCACTTGCAGGCGCAAACAGGGGTTGATTATGCCCCTGGCAGCCAGTTGCGTGACGTGGCTGATGAAGACTGGGTAAGGCTGACACAGTCCCAGTTTGACCCTATCCAGATTGCCGGTCGCATCTGGATTGTTCCCAGCTGGCACAAAGATAATCCCATCGTGCCACCAGAAACCCCCGAAAACGGCCAGCCAAACATCCTTGTCGAGCTTGACCCCGGGCTGGCCTTCGGAACCGGCAGTCATCCAACCACCCGGCTGTGTACCGAATGGCTTGAAGCGTGCCTGTCGCCCAATACGCAGGTGCTTGATTATGGCTGTGGTTCGGGTATTTTGGCGATCGTTGCCAAAAAACTGGGGGCGGCACAGGTTGTTGGTGTTGATATCGATGAACAGGCGGTTCAATCGGCGCATTATAATGCGCAGGTCAATGAGGCTGACATAGATGTTTGCCTGCCCGATGGCCTGGCAACGGGCACTTTCGATGTGGTGGTGGCCAATATTCTGTCAAATCCCCTGAAAGTGCTGGCGCCCATGCTGGCAGGACGGGTTGCACCCGGTGGTCATCTGGTCTTGTCTGGCGTATTGGAACGGCAGGCCGAAGAAGTGGCCCTGGCCTATGCGCCCTGGATTAACATGGACGTCTGGCGCAGCCATGAAGGTTGGGTTTGCCTGCACGGCCAGCGGGCCTGAAAACAAGGAATCGTTCCAATGAGAACCCGTTGCACGAAATGTGAAACCATTTTCAACATTACCGAAGACCAGCTTGCCTTGCGGGATGGCCTGGTGCGCTGTGGCATTTGCAAGCATGTTTTTAATGGCCGGGAAGCCCTGTTGCCCGAAGAGGCTGATGACTTTCCGGTGCTTGAGCACGAGCAGGCGGTATGGCCCGAAGAGCCGGTCATTGCGGGGCATGAAGTTAGCAATATCTATCCCGAAGATGAACGTGCGCCCAATCAGCCCGATGTGGCTGACATGCCCGATGAACCCCTGTTGCCAGATGAACCTGATTTTCATATGGGGCATGATGCCGGCATTTATGACGATGAGGATAAAGAGCCCGGCCTGGATGAACAGGCTTGGCAACATGAACGCGAACCCATCATGGTTCATGATGAACCGTCTGTTAGTTATGATGACGAGCCCCTGAAGATGGATGCCGAGGATAGCGGAAATTATCCGGCAAGCGGCTATGATCAGCGCAATACCAGTATTTACTGGATTCTGGCTATCTTCCTGGGGCTGCTTGTGTTCATTGCGCAAAGTTTGGTGGTGTATCGTAACCAGCTGGCCAATGTTGCCCCTTCCTTGCGTCCAACCCTGGAGCGAATTTGCCAGGTGGCCGGTTGTGAGTTGGGTTCAGATAAAAACCTGGCTAGCCTGCAGCCCAAAAACTGGGTGCTCAAGCCCGATCTGGCGGCCAAGCCCCAAGAGGGCGTGACGGCTTTGCGGCTTCAGTTTACCTTGCGCAATAATGATGCCAGGGCCCAGGTATGGCCTTTGCTGGTAATCAACTTAAAAAATCCGCAGGGTTTGATAGAAATTACCAAAATTCTTGAGCCCAAAGAATATGTGCAACCCAACCTGCTAGAGCAGAAATTCCAGCCGGGTACCGAGGTTTTCATCAATCTGCCGCTTGCCGTTGTTAATGTGGCCGTGTCCGGTTTTGAGCTTAGTTTAGTTTATCCATAAGGTTTAATTGTCATGAGTAATGAAGTACTGGTATGCGGTTCTGTCGCGTTTGATACCATCACCCTGTTTGAAGGGCATTTCAAAGATCATATTCTTGCCGAACATATCAAATCATTAAGCGTTTCTTTTTTTGTACCCACCATGCGTAAAGAGTATGGGGGTTGTGCCGGTAATATTGCCTATAACCTGTGCATGCTGGGTGGCAAGCCGGTGCCGGTGGCCACGGTTGGCAAAGATGCCCAAGAGTATTTGCAGCGCATGCGTGACATGGGTATTGATACGCGTGCCGTCAAGGTGCTGCCTGATGCTTTTACGCCTCAATGTCATATTACAACCGACCTTGATGGCAACCAGATTGCTGCCTTTCATCCCGGTGCCATGATGCAGTCGGCTGACAACGACATCAGCCAGGAAAAGGCGGCGTGGGCAATTGTGGCCCCCGACTCCAAAGACGGCATGTTTGCCCATGCCGAAAACCTGAGCAAAGCAGGTATTCCTTTCATTTTTGACCTGGGCCAGGCCATGCCGTTATTCGACAGGGCCGATCTTGAGCGTATGCTGGGGCTTGCCCATGTGCTTACCGTTAATGACTATGAGGCATCGGTGATTGAGCAGCGGATGGAAAAAAGCATGGCGCAAATTGCCGAGAACCTTGAAGCGGTGGTGGTTACCCGTGGCGCAGAGGGCTCTGACCTGTACCATGATGGCAGGCAAATTGCGATTGAGGCGGTTAAGGCGGAAGCGGTTACCGATCCTACCGGTTGTGGTGATTCACATCGGGCAGGGTTGCTGTATGGCTTGTCGCTGGGTTGGAGTTGGGAAGATTGCTGCCGTCTGGGTAGTTTGATGGGGGCCATCAAGATTGCCTCGCAGGGCCCCCAGAATCACTTCTTAAGCCGGGAAGAAGTTTCTTCCCGTTTCATGAGTGCGTTTGGCATGGCATTGCCAGCCCTGTAACGTTATCCGAACATCAGGTGCCGTAAAACAATTTGCAGCACCTGTGTAATCAGGATCAGCACCAGCGGAGAAAAATCAACAGCGCCGATGCTGGGCAGATACCGCCGGATTGGGTTCAGCATTGGGTCAAGCAAGGCCCTTAGCAATGGCATGATGGGGGATAGCGGGCTGATCCATGATAAGATTGCCTGCAAAATACACAGCCATAAAACCAATGTAAGCGTCCACTTTATGGTCATGAAAAGACCAACCAGCGGCAGGGTGGCCAGCGATGTCTGGATATATACATTGGATGGCGTGAGTGAAAAAACAAGAAAAACATGCAACATTGAACAAAGCCATGCAAGTAGCAGGCTGGTCCAGTCTATTTTGTTGCTGGTCGGGATTATTTTGCGAACCGGCTGGACCAGCCAGTCGGTTGCTTTATAAATAATCATGGCATAAGGATTGAAGGGATGAATTCGGGTCCAGAACATCCAGGCCCTAACCAATAGGGCAGAAACAAACAGGGAAAAGAAAGTGCCAAGTAAAAAACTGAATATTGAATTAATCATATAAAAAATAAAAACCAAAAAAAGCCGTCTAAGTGTTTAATTTAGACGGCTTTTGTTATTACTTCAAGCGATTATGGGCGATTGCCAGTTGGGAATGGCCAGGCTGAGTTACTGTTGTTGCCAGTTTTGGCGGCAGAGCCGGCTGTTTTTTTGCTGGCTGCCATTTTCTTCACAGCCGCTTTTTTAGCAGCGGGTGCTTTTTTGGCTACGGCTGTTTTAGAGCCTGCTTTAGCCGCTGTTTTAGCGCTGGTTTTGGCCGCAACGGCGGTTTCAGTTTTTGGGGCTTCAGCGACAACTGCTTTTTTAGCTGCTGGAGCAGTTTTTGTGGCGGGTGCTTTTGTGGCTGCTGCTGCTTTTGTGGCTGCTGCTGCTTTTGTAGCTGGTGCTGCTTTTGTAGCGCTGGCTGCTTTCTTAGCGGGTGTTGCCGTTTTGGCGGCTACTTTTTTGGCTGGCGCGGTTTTTGTTGTGGTAGCTGCTTTAGTGGCGGTAGCTGTTTTTTTGGCGGCTGTT